>JARICQ010000029.1 GCA_029264075.1 Tissierellaceae bacterium
GTTTCTGCTTCCATCTCATCTTCTAAGTCTGTAGACATTACTTGTCCTTCTACTACATGATAAGTCAATACTTTAGATAGGTCTGGATGGGCTAATAGATCCTCAACTGTTATGTCAAGATCCATCAGTAACTTCTCAAAAGCCTCATTTGTTGGCGCAAATACTGTAAATGGCCCTTCTCCTTGAAGTGTTTCTACTAGACCAGCTTCTTGAAGTGCTGCTACTAATGTAGTGAAATCTTCATTTCCTGAAGCTATATCTACTATATCTTCTCCCATAGCTTCTTCTTCAGTATCATCTTCCTCTTCCATAGTCTCCTCTTCTTCTACTACAGGATCATCTGTTTCTGGTTCTTCGTCCTGAGTACAGCTACTTAAGGTAAATACCGCTAGGGACATAATCATGAATATTAATAAAAACTTTCTTGTCTTTTTCATTTTTTTTCCTCCTTGGGAATATAAAGTTAATTTGGTCTTTTCTTGTTGCCTGATCATTTGAAATATAGTTCAGGATAACAATATTTAGCCATATCATATTGCTCTAGCTTACTTTGTCCCTTAATTCATACTTACCCTAGTTTTGACTAAACTATCATAAATAGCTAAAATCTCTTTTTTTTTGCCTTTTCAGATCCATTTTATTTCTCTCCTTAATAGCAGATTACTTTTATTTTTGTAGTTTCTAATCTTTCAAAATTTCTAATTAGTAGGATCATTTCTTCTGAAAGTTCATATCCTGATTTTAAAACCAATCTGCCATCTGAGCAGTAGAGGTCCTCTACCAATATCATGCCAGTTTTCAATCTACTTATATCTATATTTATAATTTCATTATTTGTCATCTCTGTTTGGACCTTGGATAGGATATCTAGTATTTCCTCGCTATAGAATTCTTCTTCAGATTTTTTCATTGCGTCTAATATATCAATATATTTTTTGTTTTTTTCAAATTTAGTCAAATAATAGATTAATATTCTCAGTATTTGACCCTTTAAAACTTCCGATTCCATTTCTTTAGGATGAAGATTCTGATATTCTTCTTCCAAGGGGATCATTGCCCTTTCTATTATTTTTGTAACAGCCTCAAATCTTGGTATTCTAGAAATTATGTCATTACTTAAGGCTAGGGAATCATACTTTCTGTTTATTTCACTTTTAATATATTTTTCTGAATTCTTTTCTTCATACAGGCTACTTGTCTTTTCCATATGAACCGATAACATACCCAGACCCGAGAAGACACAGGCTAGTCTTAGGTCCCATACTTCCTTTATTCCTAATCCTTCCATGATTTTCTCAGAATACATCTTCATGGAGTTAGAAAGATTAGATACTTCTGGATTAGCTATTGCCAACATGTCATTCATAGCCGCTATAGTACCCTGGATTGTCTCTGAATAAAGCTTTCCTATAATCTTCTTCGACTTATAATTTTCTAGATGTGTATTTATTCTTGCAAGAACCTCTCCCCTATTAAGAGGCTTTGTAATATAATCTACAGCTCCCATTTTAAAGGCCAATACCTTATCAAACTCTTGATTTAAGGAACTTATAAATATTACTGGGATTTCCTTTAATCTAGGATCTTCTTTTATAATTTTACAAACCTTATAGCCACTTATTTCAGGCATCATGACATCCAATAGTATTAAATCTGGTAATTCAGTGCTTTCTTTTAGTATCTCGAGTGCACTTGGACCATCTAGTGCCACCTGACCTTGTATATTTTTTGGTAATATATTCCGTAGTATATCTATAATTTCTGGACTATCATCAACGATTAGTATCTTTGCATCCACCATATTTTTCCTCCTTATTCAATATCAGCTCTATTTCTTTAAGTATCCTTAAAGCAGATTGAAAGTCATATTGTTCTCCATATCCCTTCATCTGACTTGCCTTATCACCTATTAAAGTTCCCCGGGCTTCTTCTTCAAATTTACTGATAGATTCACCTGCGGTAATATCATTTTCTAGTAATAGTCCAGCAAGTTCATCTGCTAGTAATTTCATCTTTAAATAATCTAGCTCTCCTGACCCTTCATCTTTATTTTTATACTTATCTTCCAAGAATACTTTTGATGAAAACATGAGATCTAGCCTATCTTCCAATTGCAGCAATAATTCCCTTATCTTAAAATTACCCTGGATCATTTCTGATTCTAGTTGTGCTGCTATAGTATATATTTCTTTTGCCTGCAGCTCTCCTGATACACCCTTTACAGTATGGGCTAGTCTTATAGCAAGCTCCCTATCTCCTAGAGATAGGGCCTGTCTTATTTCATCTACTACCTTGCTGTAATTTCTCTTGAATTTTTTCAACACCTTTAGAAACAATTCCTCGTCATTATTTAAGTGACTTAGGGCTTCTTCGATATCTATTCCCTCTATCTCCAAAGATAACTTATGGATTTTCTCTTCTTTAATCTTATTTAAATTTTTATCTACTTGTATTTGTAAATTTCGATCAGTCTTTATTTTGTCTTTCGTCAGGTTGGCGATTGATCTAATTAGGGCCTCCCTATTTATGGGCTTGGTTATATAGTCGTCAATATTTGAGGCTATGCATCTTCTTCTTTCATCAGGTGATGCACTAGCAGTAACTGCGATAATAGGCAGATCATTTGAGCTTTTCATCTTTCTTATTTCAGCCGTGGCCTCATATCCATCCATTCCTGGCATCCTAATATCCATTAGTACAATATCAAATTCTTCAGTCTTGACCTTTTCTATGGCCTCCCTACCACTACTGGCAACTGTGACCAACATTCCAACTTCATCTATTATAGATTTTAATACATCTTGATTGATTTCATTGTCATCTACTAGAAGAACCCTTAGGCCCCTTAGATGATCAAATATGTAGGAGATATCCGAATCAGCAACATCCTTCTTTTTTTGAACTACAACTTCATCTACACTTGGAATTTTAAAGTCCGTTGTAAAAAAGAAACTTGTCCCCCGGCCTAGTTCACTTTCAACTCTGATATCTCCACCCATTAAGCCTACTAGCTGCCTGCAAATGGCTAGACCCAGTCCAGTACCTTCATGTTGATTTATATGCTTATTATCTACCTGTTTAAAGGGTTCAAAGATATCTTTGATTTCTTCTTCTGGTATTCCTATTCCTGTATCACTTACTTCATATTTTAGTAGTATACTATCTGATTTTCTTTCTAATATACTTATCTTGATCCTTATTTCACCCTCCAGGGTAAATTTTATAGAATTAGATACTAGATTTAATAGGACCTGCTGCAATCTAAATGGGTCTCCATAAAGGGGGTAGGGAATATTCTCTTCTTTTTCAACCTTTATTTCGACTTTCTCATCACTAGTTTTAAATTGCATCTGTTCAACTACATTGTCTATAGCTTCTTCTATATTAAATATACTATTTTCTAAATCCAGCTTATTATTATCTATCTTGGACCAGTCAAGTATATCGTTGATTATGCTCATTAACATTCCTGATGAAACCTTGATCCCACTTATGTAATCTTTTTGTCTTGAGGTTAGTTTTGTATTAAATAGTAGTTCAGAATAGCCTATTACTGCATTCATCGGTGTTCTTATTTCATGTGACATGTTGGATAGAAAATTACTTTTAGCCCTATTGGCTACATCTGATTCTTCCTTGGCCTTGCCCAATTCCTCCATTATAGAGTTTCTTTCAGTTATATCTAGAATACTTGAAAGTAAGCATTCTTCACCATTTATTTTTATAGGCACTATATTGCAAAGACCTGTACGAATCTTATTATCCTTGGTCCTCATCTTAATTTCATAATTATACAGGCTCTTATTCTTTTCGATTTCCTTCTTTAACTTCAACCTTTGACCTTCATCAATAATAAGGGGTACATCCAATATATTTTCTCCTATTATTTCTTCTTTTCCAAAACCCATCATATTTAAAAAAGAATTATTTACTTCTAGAAGCTTTCCAGTCTCAAATGATGATATGGATATACTTATATCAGTGTTATTAAAGGCCTTTGAAAATTTTTCTTCCGATTTTTTTAACTCTGATATATCTTTTGATGTTATAAAGATTACATCTTCGCCGTCCCATAACCCCTTGGTGGCATATGTTTCAACTGGTATCTCTTCACCATCTTTTGTAAAATATGGTATATCAGTGTTTCTAAACTGGCCATGGATTAAATTTTTTATGTATTGTTTTGCTTCTTCTCTATTGGCTCCACCATATAAAGTTAATAGGGACTCACCTATAACTTCCGCCTTGGAATAATTTAATTTTTTCAAAGTAGCTCTATTAATACTTATTATTTTACCTTCTAAATCAATTACTAGTAGTAAATCATGAACCATATTAAAAAAGTTATTAAAATTTTGCTTGACCTGGTTTATGTTTTTTTCAAGTAACTTTCTTTCTACAGCTTTTTCATATAGCAGTACAAATGAATTTAAGAGAGATACTTCAACTTCCGACCAGTCTTTCTCCACCCTGCAAGAATCAAATCCTATAAAACCACTAAATTCTTCATTTATAAAAACTGGTATAGCAAGTATAGAAAGAATTCCTTGATCTTCTAAAGCCTGTCTTGTATTATTCTTCCCGTATTCCATATTTCTAATATGAGAAGAAAATACTTTGTTTTCTGCTAAAACTCCTATAAAGTCAATAGATTCTTCATAGGGCACATTTTGGAGTTCTGGATTTTCAATTTGTTGACCCACATCATTCATGCACCATTCAAGCATTTGACTTGTATACCATCTTTTAGAATCTTCATTATAATGGTTCTCCCAGTAGTAGACCCTATCTACCTGAGTCGCATCTCCAAGAAGTTTTATACCATTGGCCAGGGCGTCATAGGAAATAGGATTTGTAAGCAACTCTTCCGTAAATTCCATATATGAATAGAGTATTCTCTCCTTTACCCTATCTTCTTCCTTTAATCTATATTCTTCAGTGATATCATGTCCCGAACAAACAGCAAACTTAACATCTCCTTCTTCATCCAACTTTGGAGTTTTAATTATCTTTATAAGTCTACTTTCATTATTTTCATTTAATAACCATTCTTGGCTAACTACTTCCTTCTTTCCATTGAATACGATTTCATTGTCACTAATACATACCTGGGCTTCTCTATCACAGAGAAAATCATTTATATTTCTGAATTCTAATTCTTTTTTATCAAAACCTAAGAAATCAGCATGAGACTTATTTACATATCCATAGCTTTCTATATCCTGTAAACTCCAAATTTGCGTGGATGTATTATCAGAAAACAAGTCCAATCTTTCCCTTTGTTCAGCTTCCTTAGTTATATCTCCAATAATGAGTAATAAGTTATCTTCATTAGATGATTTTGTAGTTATCTGATAGTACTTATCTAAATAATCAAAATAATATTCTAGTTCTTGATCTTGATAATTATTAATATCTTTATAAATCTTAATCCAGTTAGATCTTTCCCACATTATTTTTTTAAAAATGCTAGTAACTTTCTTTCCTATTAATTCTTTTTCACTAAGTCCTATTATTGTCTCAAAAACCTTATTTACTTCTATAATTTTATAGTCTTTAACATTATTATTCTCATCATAAATTTTTTCATGATGTGCGTATCCCAATGAACATTTTTCAATGATTGACCGATAAAGATTAGCATCCATTATTATTTTCATCCTTCCATTTTTATAAATTTATCTTCTATCTAAATCAACATAAATGAGTTTTATACTAATAATGCTATCATTTCAGGATTTACTTGCTGCTTGGTTTAAAATCCCTTTTTTTGCCCTTCCCAAGGAGCTTCTTTTCCTTCTCTAAACTCATCTATACCAGGCCCAGCTAACTTTTTTAATCTCCATACTCCATAAACTAGAGTCAAGATTAAAACTGCTAAAGTTGTAGGAAACCCTAGTAGTATATTTGCCCATCCTAATTGTTCTAGGCTGGCTCTTCTGAATAAAACTATCTGGATGCTCATTCTGGATAAAAATAAAATTGCCCAGGCAAAGGTAACTTCTCTATAGGCTGGTTTTATATCCTCTCTTAGAAACCACTCTAATTCCCAGCCCCTACTTATATGACTAAGAAGAGCTGCCAAGGGATAGCCTAATAAAATACTTAATAAGGACAGTATAAATAGAAACCCACTTGCTATTAGCTTTGGAAGAAAATAACTAGCCGCATTATCTGATAGCAAAGCAAATCCAGAGGCTATAACCACGCCTACTATACCTGCTAAGACATATCCAATAGTTTGTTTTTTCAAAATCCTCTGGATAGATAGTAAGATGGCGAAAAATAGGGCTAATACTATTCCAAACTTGAGACCGAATATATTATTTCCAATAATATATGCTATAGGCGGGAAGATTGCATCAATTGTTTTTCTACTAATAAATTCTTTGACTTCATCACCTATATCTATTAAAAAATCTTTCAAGCTAATCACCTTCCCTCAAGCCAGATTCTAGTAAAATAATCCATAATCTAGAATCAGATATAATATCTAACCCACTTTTGATTTATTCTAAAAAACCTTCTAATATCTTGTTTTCTGCTTCTTCTTCAGTAAGTCCTAAAGTCATTAACTTGATCAATTGATCTGATGCTATTCTTCCTATCGTAGCTTCGTGAATAAGCTGTGCACCGGGATGCAGGGCTGTAACTTCTGGAACTGAAGATACTTGACCTTGATCCATTATGATGGAATCACATTCTATATG
>JARICQ010000101.1 GCA_029264075.1 Tissierellaceae bacterium
TCCAGTATTTCCTTTACACTGTCCTTGCAGTCGATTATATATAGTGGGATCCCTTCCTGGTGAAGCCTTATCTCTAGCTTTGCATCAATTTTTTTAAAGTTATTTTCAATATCTGTAACAAAGATAGAGATAATATTGATCCCCTTCATTTTGATATCCAAGATCCTAGATGCTATCTCCCTATCAAGGGAATTAGATATCAAGATAAGGGTGGTGTTTTTTCTAGTACCTTTTGTCTGACTCTCTACAAAGGATTTAAAGCTGTAAGTTCCATCTGCCTGCAATTTTGCCAATAGCTCTAGAAATGATTTTAGATCCTCTTCCTCTTGACCATCTAAAGTCATAGGAGAATCTTCCCTTTGAGTCTTTAAGCTGGTGGGGATATTTTTTCTGAGACAGTAGTCTACAATACTAAGGGCGATATCAACCGACTTATCCTCAGTCCTTCTATCCAAATCATCTAAGAAATTTTCCCTTGAATTGTCGACCAGTAGGAGGGTATTTGTATCTCCACTGTCTTCATATTCTTTAACTATCAACTGGTCAAATTTTCCGCTTAATTTCCAGTGGATAGATTTAATAGAATCTCCAGAAATATAGTCTCTAAAAGACTCAATGCTAGTCCTATCCTTAGAAGTAGACTTATCTACCAAAAGTTCTCCCGATACTTGGCTGGAAATTATTTTAAAGTTATTTATCTCTATAGGGCGTGGGTAGACTAGCAGTGAAGAAGGGCTGGTCAAGCTTTTAGTAAAAGAATACAGGCCAAAGACATCTCTAAGACGCACCTTGATAGATACCAAGTCATAGTAGCCCCTTCTATTTAAGTATATAGTCTTCTTTTCCCTATAAGTTTCAGATCTTCCCAAGGATACAATTGTTTTTTTTGAATCTTTTTTAGTGAGCTTTTTATAGATTTCATCTTCAATTTCAAGATAGGGTATGGAAAAAAATCCAGTGTTGCTTATTTTGTAAGTTATATCTATCTGATCATCCCTATAAAGTGAAGCTTGAGGGACTATAATGCGAGCCTCTAAACTCCTGATAGAGAGTAGGCTTTGAATCAGGGGAATTGAAATGGCTAGTACTAGTATATAAAAAATAAAATAAGGAAGAGTTCCACCTACAAGTATTGTAGACACAAGAGCTAAAAGAAATAGAAATAAGACTAAAAGTCTATTCTTCTTCATCTGAAATCACCGGCACATATATCCCCTTCAATATAGCATTCAATATATCAGCTATGTTTTTTCTCTCGATCCTAGCCTCAGATGATAGCATGAGTCTATGGGATAGGACGGCTTCTACTATATTTTTCACATCATCTGGAATCACATAGTCGCGACCTCTTATAAAGGCATGGGATTTTGCAGCCCTTAATAGATCTATAGATGCCCTAGGGCTTGCCCCAAGTATCAGGTCCTTATTGTTTCTAGTTGAATTTGATATGTTTACAATATAATCTATAATGGGTTTTTTTGCTGTCAAATTATCTGTCTGGTCTTGCATGGCCAATATATCCTCTTTGGACAAGATGGCCTCAATATTTTCAAGCTTTCTTATGCTCTTATAGTTTTCTAGGATCTCCATTTCATCTGCTTTTTCAGGATAGCCCAGGGATAGGCGCATCAAGAACCTATCTAGCTGGGCTTCGGGAAGGGGAAATGTACCTTGATATTCAAGTGGGTTTTGGGTTGCAAGCACCATGAATGGCCTCTTTAAAATATAGTGGCCTCCATCTGTAGAAACTTCACCCTCAGCCATGGCTTGGAGAAGGCTCGATTGGGTTTTAGGTGATGCCCTGTTTATTTCGTCTGCAAGAAATATTTGATTGAATATTGGACCTTCTTTAAAGATAAAAGATCCACTTTCTTTGTCGTATATGCTTACTCCAATGATATCCGAAGGCATCAAATCTGATGTAAACTGAACTCTTTTGTAATTTAGCCCAATGCTCTTTGCCAATGCCTTGACAAGGGTTGTCTTTCCTACTCCTGGAACATCTTCAATCAGTAGATGGCCTCTTGATATAAGACAGATGATGACCATCTCCAGGACTTGGTCCTTACCTATTATTACCTTCTTGAGATTATTTAAAAGTTTTATTGCATTTGTATTGTCCATTAGTATCCCAGCCTTTCATCTTAATTTATACCACAAATTTCATCAGCCTATGCAAGATAATTATATATAATCAAGATTATTTAAAATATTCATTTTAAAAACACCATCAATGTGTTACAATTAGAGGTATATTTCGTTAGTCTAAATAGAAAGAAGGGTGAAAGATGGGAAAAAAGTATAATGTAGGAATTATAGGTGCTGGAGTAATGGCAGAAAGATTGATCAATTCTTCAATGAATCATCCCGATGTGAAGATCAAGGGGTTGTATGACAGGGATATGGATAGGATGCTTGAGATATCTAGAAAATATTGGATAGATGGCTATAGCTCTTATGAGGAGCTATTAGATGATGGTGAGATAGATATAATTTATCTTGCAGTTCCTCCCAAATTTCACTATTATTATGCTATAGATATATTTAAGTCCAACAAACATTTTCTGTGTGAAAAAC
>JARICQ010000118.1 GCA_029264075.1 Tissierellaceae bacterium
ATGGATTTTCTAATCAATACAAGGGAAATTATGGATCTTAACTCCAATTTAATGGAAGAAGATGAACTTTTACAGGAGATGCCAACACCTATTATTGAATTAGTGATTTCATATGATACAAAAATGAGGAATATAAATGAAGATATAGAAGTTAGGCTACCAGAGACTACAAGTGTAAACTCTATAGATTATGTTGAATTAATGCAGTCTATATCTGAGACTATGCTTCCAGAAAACATGGAAGATATGGGATTAATGCTTATTGTAGAAGATGAATTTGTAGAATTTACAGCTGAGCCAGTCATTGAAGATGGTCATTACTTGATTTCTTCAAGAGATCTTGCCAAAGCTTTTGATGCAGATATAGCTTGGAATGGAGATAGCAAGGAAATAAGCATGACCAAAGATGAGAAAAGTTTGATATTCAATCTAGATGAGGGCCAACTGTCTATAAATGGTGAAACACAAGCTTTGTCAACATCTGTCCTTGTTAAAGATGGAGTTTCCTTTCTTCCACTAAGAGACTTGGCTGAAAGCTTTGGATATAGTGTGGAATGGGATGGAGAATTCAATATGATATTTATAAATAAGTAGAGAAAAGTATGAACTTGTAGAGCTCTTAAAAGTGTTAAAACTTTTAAGAGCTCTATTTATATGATGAGTTTTAATTGCTTAAATAGAATTAAAAACTTTAATTTACTTGAAAGAACATTGAGGATTGAGCTGAGATTAGATGCATGAAGAAGAGCTAAAAAAATGTTGACAAGTTTATTTAAACATGATACACTTCTTTAAGTTAAAGCCATAAAGGATTTGAGCTGGCTTTATTTTAATTTAGAGAGGGTGATACTATGACAAGTGTTTTATTAAGAGAACTGCTTCAAAGTTTAGCATTGTTAAGTGTATTTCTATTGCTTGGAACATTTTTAAGGGCTAAGGTGAAAGTTTTTCAAAAAACTTTTTTACCAGCATCTGTAATAGGTGGATTCTTATTATTAATTTTTGGACCAATTGTATTAAATCTACTTCCTATACCTGAGTCTTGGATAACAACTTATTCACTACTTCCAGGTATACTTATAGTACCTATTGTGGCTTCAGTACCTCTGGGGCTGAGATTTGGTAAGGCAGGTAGCGACGGTATTAAACCTATCTTGCCACTATTTTTCATTATGTCAACTGTAGCAATCTTGCAATATATGGTAGGTTTTGCTGTCAATCTAGGTTTTGGCCAGTTTGGCTACGATCTTTATGATAGTTTTGGATGGGAATTGGGATTAGGATTTTCAGGTGGCCATGGTACGGCGGGGCTTTTAGGTAATATGCTCCAATCTATGAACCTACCCTACTGGGAGACATCTCAGGGCATAGCTGTAACTACTGCGACATTTGGAATCATAGGTGGTATTATACTTGGAATGATAATGATAAATTGGGCTGCTAGGAATGGTCAGACTTCAATCCTTAAAAACCCAAGCGACATACCTGAAAATATGCGAGTAGGCTATGAAAAAGATATAGCTAAACAGCTTTCATTGGGCAGGGAAACAACCTTATCCTCTTCCATTGATACTATAACATTCCATCTGGCCATTATACTTTCTGCTTGTGGTATAGCTTATATAATACTAGACTTTGTCAAAAAAGCTGAGATACCTGGGCTTAGTACGGTTTCTATTTGGGCTTATTCAATCCTAGTTATGTTCGGTATATGGTATCTGATGAGAAAGTTAAAATTAGATTATTTAGTTGATGGCAAGGTAAAGAGTAAGATTGCTTCTGTCTTAACAGAATTTGCAGTTATAGCAGCAGTGGCAAGTTTGCCTGTTCAGACTGTAATGACATATATTGTTCCTATACTAGTAATGGTTGTATTAGGATTTATTTTTACAGCCCTGCCACTTTTATATCTTTCTAAAAAATATATAAAAGACAACTGGTTTGAGCATATGATAGCTGCCTTTGGTATGGCTACTGGAGTTTTTTTAACGGGGCTCTTGCTTCTTAAAATTTGCGATCCTGAAATGGAAAGTCCAGTTCTAGGCAATTATTCTCTTGCCTATACAGTCGTAAGTGTCATAGTATTTGCACTTTTACCTGTATTCTTAAATATAATTTTAACCTATGGACCTTTGGGAATGCTTCTTGCATCTAGTCTGTTTTTTATAGTATATTTAACAGGAACTATAGTCTCAAGCAAAAAAATATTTGATACAAAGGATGTTGTTTAAGTGAAAAAATATAGCGAGAAATTAATTGATTTAAATGAAAAGATCTGGAATTATGCTGAACTTAAATTTCAAGAAAACAAATCTAGCCAAGCTATGATATCACTTCTAGAAGATGAAGGCTTTGAAATTGAAAAAAATGTGGCTGATATCCAAACAGCCTATATTGGAACTTATGGAAGTGGATATCCAGTTATAGGAATTTTAGCTGAATATGATGCTCTTTCAGGCCTCAGTCAAGTTGCAGATCTTGCAGTTAAAAAGCCTCTGGAAGGAATGGAAAATGGACACGGATGTGGGCACAATCTATTGGGAACAGCAGCTATAGGGGCAGCTTTGAAAATTAGAGATTATTTAAAGGAAAGTAAAAAAAGTGGAAGCGTTAAAATAATAGGATGTCCAGGTGAAGAGGGTGGATCTGGGAAAACATACATGGCTAGAGCAGGGGTCTTTGATGATTTAGATCTAGCCCTTACCTGGCATCCATTTAATACAAATGCTGTAATAACTGGATCATTCCTTGCCAATTCTCAAGTTTATTTTAAGTTCAAGGGTATAAGTTCGCATGCAGCAGCAAGTCCGCATCTAGGAAGAAGTGCATTAGATGCCGTTACTCTGATGAATGTTGGGGTGAACTTTCTTAGGGAACATATGGAAGATGGGGATAGGGTTCACTATGCTGTAACAGATACTGGCGGGAGCTCACCCAATGTTGTACAGGGCTACTCCGAAGTATTGTATCTAATAAGGTCTACTAGCACAGAAAAAGTAAAAAACCTATACGATAGGGTTGTTAAAATAGCTAAGGGAGCAGCTTTAATGACTGAAACTGAGCTGGAAATAGACTTTGACAAGGCTTGTTCTGAGGTAGTTCCAAATAGTGTCTTAGAAGAGGTCTTGTACGAAAGCTTTCAAAAGATAGGAGTTCCTGACTACACTGAAGAGGAGCTAGAATATGCTAAAAAATTTAGCGAGACTCTATCAGAAAAGGATATAAAGAGCGAAATTGTTTTAAATTATGTTCCTAATCCCAAGGAGCTCTATGAAAAACTTAAATCTAGACCTTTGGCTAATTTTATAGTTCCCCACAATCATAGTGACAAAGTCATCCCAGGTTCTACAGATGTTGGAGACGTAAGCAAGCTAGTCCCAACTGCTCAGATAATGACAGCATGCTATACTGTAGGTACACCGGGACACTCCTGGCAATCAGTTGCCCAGGGCAAATCATCTATAGCTACCAAGGGAATGTTTTTAGCTTCTAATGTACTTGCAGATGCAGCTATAAGTCTCATAGAAGATACGGGACTTATAGAAGAGGCTAAAAAGGAGTTTGAAGAGGCAACCGAAGGAAAAAACCA
>JARICQ010000023.1 GCA_029264075.1 Tissierellaceae bacterium
TCATATCCTTCTTCCATTAAACGGTAGTAGGGATATAAAAGCTCTGATTCTTCAAACATATTCTCTACTAATATAGCAATTTTCTTCATTAATCAAATACCTCCTGATTAGTTCATTCCTTCTTTAACCCATCCAGCTACCTGAACAGTTCTCTTAGCCTGATGCTTTACTGCATCCTCTACATCTTCTACCATTCCATCCCTACCAGCTGTTACACTAGTACCATATGGATTTCCACCAGCCTTAAATATTGAATCATCTGTATAGCCTGTAGGCACTATGATAGCTCCCCAGTGCATCATTGTAGTATAGATTGCTGATATAGTTTTTTCTTGACCTCCATGTGGGTTCTGTGCTGAAGACATAGCAGATACTACCTTATTTACTAGTTTACCTTCACTCCAGATTCCACCCTGTAGATCCATGAATTGCTTTATCTGTGAGCTTACATTTCCAAATCTAGTAGGCGATGAAAATATAATTGCATCTGCCCATACTAGGTCATCTGAAGATGCTACAGGAACATCCTTCGTTTCTTCAGTAACTTTTTTCCATACAGGATTTTGATCTATTGCTTCTTGTGGTGCTAGTTCTTCTACCTTGAGAAGTCTAACCTCTGCACCATCTTTTTCTGCTGCTTCCTTTGCCCACTTGGCCAATTGATAATTTGTACCTGTCATACTATAATAAATTACAGCTAATTTAACCTTATTCATATTATATCCTCCTTGTAATAAGTTTTCTTTCTTCTAAATATAGATACCCTTAGAAGTTTTAAATAATCAAAAAACATTAGAATTAACTAGATTCAATGCTTGATTAAGGTTATAATGACTATAGATATAAGTTCTCTTATAAAACAAAACAAAAATAGAAGAAACTAAAATACCTATATAAAACAAGGAGTGTTCTAGGATGATAGATTTTGGATTTTCTAATATAATAGAAGAAAAGATATATATAAAAGATATACCTGTAATCCTTTTAAGCCCAAAAAATACTGATAGTAGAGGGACTATAGTCCTTTATCATGGTTGGAGCTCATCTAAAGAAACCCAAAGAATTAGAGGCTTTATACTTGCATCAGTTGGATATAGGGTAGCCATACCTGATGCTATAAACCATGGTGAGAGGGATCCCTTTAGTGAATATGGGCTAGATAAGGGGGATGAGCTTTGGAATACTGTATTTAAAAACATAGAAGAATGGGATATCTTAGTAGATGGACTAGTAAGAAAATATGGAATTGATAGGAAAAAAATAGGAGTCATAGGAAATTCTATGGGAGGAATTACAGCTGGTGGAATATACACCTACAATGAATATGTAAAGGCCCTTGTAGTAATGAATGGTTCCATGGCTTGGAAGAATAGTATTGAAATAATAAAAGATGCAGTAAAAGAACAAGTGGAAAAAGCTATGGAAAAGAATATAGCCATGAAATTAGATGTAATAATTACGGAAAAACTGAAGGAAATGGAAGAAGAAATTGCGGAGGTAGATCCAATTAACAATATAAATCTACTTGTTGAAAGACCAATATTGCTCCTACATGGCGACTCTGATGATCTTGTATCAGTAGAGAGCGAGAGACTGTTTTTCAATCAAATAAGCCCAGAATACAAGGATAAAGACAAGATTAAATATGTAGAGTACCCAGGTTTAAATCATATTGTGAGTACAAATATGATGGAAGAGGCTATAATCTTTTTCAACAAATACCTATAAAAGTACAATAAACTTATTAGGAGTGATAGGATGGGAATTTTTGGGACCAGTCAAAAAGATGTTTGGAGTGAATTTGCAGCTGAAATTGAAGGGAGCTTTATAGAGGGGGGAGTCTTTAAGGCCAATAAAATAGAGGCTAAATTTGAAAACTGGACTATTACTATGGATACCTATAGCCAGTCCTCAGGGAATGCAAGCTCAACCTATACCAGACTTAGAGCCCCCTTTAAAGAAATAATACCTATAGATTTTAAAATATATAAAAGTGGAATATTTAGCGGACTAGGCAAGGCTATGGGAGGACAAGATGTGCTTACAGGGGATAGTGATTTTGATAAGGATTTCATTGTCAAGAGTGACGATGAAGAAAAAATTAAAGAACTTCTTTCCCTAGATAAGATAAGAGAACTCATAAGGATAGAAGATGGTATAAGGATTGAAACTAGGAGAGAGAAGTCTCCTTTTTCAGCAAAGTTTCCAAAAGATGTAAATCAACTTTATTTCATTGGAAATGGAGTGATAAAGGACAAGGAAAGGCTTACTAATATATATTTTTTAGCAGCTCTTTTACTTAAGCAATTGTGGAATATAGGGCTAGCAAGTGAAGAGGATCCAGAAGTAGAGTTGAAATAGTAGATAGAAATTCTTAAAAGATTTATAATTATAGTTTGTTCCTGTTTGTAGAGATGTGATAATATGAATTAGAGCTTTACATATCAAGTATTAATTAATATAATAAGCATATAAGAGCTTTGATAAAACTTTAACCAACCAGAAAGGATGATTTAATGAGTAAAGTTTTTTCCAGTAAAAAAATAGGAAATCTTGAAATAAAGAACAGATTAGTTTTCCCACCTGTAGTTTGTTTTACCTTTGCAGATGAA
>JARICQ010000086.1 GCA_029264075.1 Tissierellaceae bacterium
CCATAGCGACTAATCCAGTTAAACTCTTGTCTAATTTATCTGTGGCGTCAACTATTAATATATTTTCACTAGCCAAATTCTCCTCTTCAATAATCTGTTCAAGCTCTTCTGCTGCCTTCTTTCTTGCCCTATCTTGCCTTCCCTTAGCATTAGCACACACTCTAGCCATAGCCTCGGATATAGGTTGCTCTATCTCTTCATCTGACCCTCTTGCTTTATATGGGATGGTTTTTTCACAAGTCTCTATAAAAGCCCTAAACATATCTTCTTTTTCCTCTTGTGTCCCATATCTTATAGTACCATTTATTATTGGAGCTATATTCCACCCTACTGTTTTTGTGTTAACTTTTCCCTTTATGAAGAAATCCATTCTTTCTATTATTGCTTTGATAAAAGGATTCTTTATGTTTTCATCTTTCAATCCTTCTAATATATAATACCTAGTCTCTAAGCTCTTTACAGACATAAGGTCAGCTACATTAGCCATCGCAACCAAATCAAGGTAATCATTTGCGTATGACACACCTAGCCTGTCGTCTATGGCTTGACATACCTTATATACTATTCCAGCACCGCACAACTCTTTGTTAGGGTATTTTTTACTTAGTTGGTTGTTTACTACTACCGTTTTATCTCCGTAATCGTAATCAGGGTCTTGGCTGAGGTGATGGTCAAGAACACAAACATCTATACCTCTGTTATTTAGCAACTTCAGGTCATTATAATCATTAGTTGCGGAATCTGGAGATATTACTAAATCTATATTTTCTGGTATATCCTTGTCAAACAATCCGTGTATCTTCTCTTCGTGAATATGAAAACTTAGATTTGCGTTTGGGTAAATTCTCTTAATATAATTCCACATAACAGCTGAACTTGAGTATCCGTCAAAATCTTCATCACAGTTTATCAATATGTTACTACCATTATTCAAATGCCCTAATATCATATCTACAGCCCTATCATTATTGTCTAATAAATTATAATCATATTCATTATGTTTTCCAACATTTAAATATGCATCAATATCTTTTACACCTCTATTTGCCAATACTGTTTCAAGAGGGAAAACTTTGTAATCATTTGTGCCTATTAATTCATAATTCAAATTACCACTCCTTCTACTTAATTAAATTCCTTAACCAATAATAAAATGTAAAGTAAATATATTGCCCTGAACACTTCCTGTCTATAAATATAAAAGGTACATTATATTGCGTTGACCAAGAATGCAATGTTCCAATAAATGATTTAGGATTCATTTTACTCCTATATCTATGCTCTAATATATCTGCATAACTATCTTCTTCTATCATCAATATCATCTTACCCTGATGTCTTTCAAATTGTCTACGAAATCGCTCGCGGGCACCGCCTATATTTCCAGCAAGCTCATTTAGGCCATTTTTCTTCTCTATACTAATTTCATTTGAAAAATACATATCCTCTTCTATGCCTAATTCCTTGTTTGATGGAATCACGAAAGAATAATCTGCATGGTCTAGTTTTTCTATAATATAAGGAATACAAGCCTTATCGAAAACATCTGTTATATTTTTATTTTTCTGCTCACGGCTATCTATCACTATAATAATAGAGGATAGGATGATATCTACTTCTTTTTTGTTGAATTTTCTATTGAACAATATTACACCACCCTATTCCATTTTGTTAGTATATCTTCAGTCTCATCTAGCTCAATCCACTCATCATTTACTTTTCTTTTTTTATGCTTGTTTTCTATTAATATTGTTTTTATAAATTCAAACCCCTCTATAGGATTTGCCTCAAACGCCCTCCTTGTTACCTTCAGGTCTTCATAATCGCCAGTATTTAACCTATACACTGTTAGAAACCTAGTACCCCACCTATTTACGTCTATCTCAGTAATAACCGCAATATCCTTATGCATATCTTCATTTATAACACTAGTGTAGCCCATATGTTCAATTTCATTTCTAACTCTATCCAATATGGTAAATGGCTCGTCCTCCATTTTATCAAAGTAATACTTGAGAAAACTTATATCTTGAAAATCCATAAATGTTTTACCTGAGTCAGATATCCTTGAGAATCTTATCATATCTGATTCAATAATACCACAGTCTTGCATTTTTTTCTGAGATATTTGCTTACCACCATAAAATTCATTAAATATATCTATAAATCTCATAACCTTTCTACCACCTGCAAAGTCTTTAAAATAATCAATACTGGCTAATATATTTAATTGTCTTGTATTTACAACAGTTTTTTCTTTAATATCAACCATCAAATCTACAAAACATTCATATTGCCTATCTTGTGATAGCTCATAGAGTTGTTCAGATGCTTTATAATTTAAGAACTTTAGAGATAATATAGACTCGTTTATTTGATTTTTTTCTCTATCAAGCCTAAAGCCTCTATTATCTAGTCCAAACCTTATTTCCCCTGTAGATATCCCAAATCCCAATTTCATTTCTTTTTTTAACTCCATCACTTTATCCTTATCACCCTTCTTAGAGTACTCCTCCATCATAACTTCATAAAACTCTAATGGGTAATGACTTTTTAAGAATGCACAATATGCACTATCAAATGCATATGAGTATGCGTGTGAGGCATTAAAACCATATTGGCTCGAGTTTTCTATTATCGTCCAAACACTGTCACTCATTCTTTTAGCATCTTCAGGTAAAAGGTTATCACTCTCCGCTATTTTACAGCTGAACCCATCTATAAATCTATCTTTTAACTTAGCTATTACTTTTGGCTTTTTGCCTGCTATAGCCTTCAAAATTCCATAAGTTTCGTCAACTGGAAACCCAGCATACTGTAATGTATTCATGATTTGCTCTTGATATAAAATCCATGAGTTGGGCATTTCAGGGGTTTGTATCAGTTCATCAAATACTGGTATACCATACTCAAAATCCTCCCTAGCTTCAAACTTGCTATATATTGACTGAAAAGATGGTCTTATTGCAGCAATAAATGCAGTAAGTTCGGATATATTTTCTGGCTTATATCTCATGGCTTTTTGTGCTGTTGATTCTTTTTCAACCTGATTTACACCAAGTGTTAGTCCATCAGCATATATATTCCAAACCTTATCATTACCTTCAATTAATTCCGATAATTCTCTAATGGTGTGGTGCTCAATTCCTATTCTTTCATATATCTTATCTACAAGCAAGACAACATCTACTTTTAAAAGGTCATTTTTTAAGAACTTATACCTTTCAGCTGTATCACCATCTAATACTGTTGTAAGTGTTTCCTTTTTCGTTGATTCACTCCTGCACATAATTAGACCTATCTCTTCCTTTATATTACCATCATATATTAGATAACCACAAGGATGAGGCTTCCTATCAGACGTGATGCCTTGATACTTCTCACTCTCACTGACTAGCTTGTGGTAGTCTTTGTCTACATAGTCATATAGGTCTACCAAGTCCTTATCATCCTCACTTGCATATGTTAATTCAGTCTCATATCTGTCAATTTGATTAGATACTCTTAATGCTACTTCAAAATCAATATCATTAGCCTTTGCATACATTTGCCATGCTGACTTAGCCCTGAAAGTCCCAAAAGCAATCATTGGGTAAGCATGACCCTTTCCTAGTATTTT
>JARICQ010000098.1 GCA_029264075.1 Tissierellaceae bacterium
ACCTCAATTAAAGCATATGAATTTAAAATATCATTTCCATATCCAGCAATACCACCTAGATAATCTCCACCTGAAATAGACGACAAAGAAAATGATTTGTTTATTTTTGTATAGGAAGCACCAGCAATACCTCCTACATAGCTACCCTCTCTACTTTCTATTTCACCATAGTTTTCACAATTTGAAATGACTCCCAAGTCCATAAGACCTACAAGACCACCTACATAGTCCTTTTTGGATGTTACCCTACCGTGGTTGATACAATTTTTTAAAATTGCACTAGTAAGATATTTGAAATTCAAAGAAGGAGTTCCTTGTTTGAAAATGTCATCTTCTGGATCTATATCATATTCTATTGACATGGCTCCTACTACTCCACCAACATTAATATCTGCATCAATAGAGCCATAGTTTCTACTTTTGTAAACTGTTCCTAGACTGTTCTCTTCTATATTTTCATCAGAGATATCTTCTATATAATCAGATGAACCTATTTCCTCTCTAGATTCGACTAGTAGCTCAAATATGTTTAAAACTTGGTCATTGACATCTTTAAAGTCATCAGCTAGGCTATTTTTTCCCTCCCTCATCTTCTCATTCATCCTGCTAATATTAGAAGTAATATTTCCCATGTTATCAAATAGCTCTTCTCCTGATTGACGGTATTCACTACTTATATTGGGTATTTCAATATCAGCCTTATCAACGAGTGAGTCAACCAAATCCTTAATAGAGCCAACTAGCTCAGTCATAGTTTCAGAGGCCTTGCTAAACTCATCAAAACCATGGCTGAATTCACTAAAGGCAGCTCCAGATTCATCCGATGCTTGCCCTAGTTTGGAAAATGTATTGGAAAGTCCTCTACTGGCAAGGTCTAGTTTTCTAGAAGACTCATATAGATCATCAAATACATAATTTAAATCTCTTCCAAGATCATTTGATAGATCAATCAAATCTCCGCCAAGGCCATCAAGATTTCCAAGAATTCTTTTAAGGGTGGAGATACTATCTGCTATAGACACCAAGGGTTCTGACAAGTCTTTAAATCCTTCTATAATCTCTTCAAAATCTATGAGCTCTTTCAATTCTTCCAGCTTTCCCTCCAATTTTTCTAGGAGTTCTTTCTTCTTTAGAGCTTCTAATTCCTTACCCAGTTCATAATCTATCTTTATTAACTGCTTTAGTTTCTCCAACTTATCTTCAAGTAAGTCTAAGGCATCTTCTTTATTTAGTTCCTCTAACTCTTTTTCCAATGTATCTTCTAATTCTTCTATTAAATTATCTAATTCACTATTTTCGCTCAGTACCTTCAAAGAATTATCTTGACCATGATTTATGCTATCATTTATCCTTAATTCATCTAAAGCCTTATTTAGCTCCAGATCCAATTCGAGATTTAACTCCTCTTCTAATTCCTTTAAATCCTTTATTTTTTCTGCTGAATTTTTTTTATCTAATTCCATTAAAGCTTCTTTTAATGTATCTTCTAATTCCCTTTCCAAATCTTTCAAAGAGCTTTTATCTAAAGAAGACTTTAAAAGATTCTCTAAGTCTCCTAAATTATTTTCTAAGTTTCTAAAATCATTTTTATTAAGATTGCCACTTCCAATATTGTCTGAGAGATTTCTTATAGCCCTTCTAAGATTATATATGGCATCTTCTCCTGACTTTAGAGCATCCCTTAAGTCATCAACTGCATAGTCACCTTCACCTAATGCCTGGGATATATTATCGGATGAACTTTCTAGTTTGTTAAATCCAATCTCTATGTGATCTAGTCCAGAATTGAAAATAGTTGAAAAATCTTTAGTACCTTCTAAAATAGGTGAAATCTCCTCTAGGGTGTATCGTATTCTCTCATTAGTAATGTTTATAGTATCTGTAATATCATCAATGTGATCTAGAGTTCCCCTAGATAAAACCTGCATTGAGTCCTTGGTATGGTCAACGGAAAGGATTATATCATCTATTTCATCTGATAGAGAGTAGGACTTGAAATTGTTAAAAGAAGAGCTTAAGAGATTTTCTAAGACTTCTATCTCCTTATTTAACTTTTGCAAGGTATCTTCAGAAAAAAGTAGGATCAAATAGGGTTCTATTTGTCCAACAATTCCTCCAACATCCTTGCGGCCAAGGACAGTATTATAGTTTTCACAATTACTTAAATATCCAGACTGCCTACCAACAATTCCACCTACATTGTAGCCCATATGCTTGTAGCCTATGGGGCCTCTATTGACAGAGTCTTGAATGTAGCCAGTTGAAAGACCTGCTATGCCACCTGTATCAGTATGTGCGTTAACATTTTCTATTGCATTGATCTGAGTCCAGTCTATATCATCAAGATTTAGGCTAGTGTCTTCAAGAGAAGTATTGACCTTAGAAAAATTTGTTGACTTAAGTATGGTACCTAGATTTTGCCCTGCTATGCCAGCTGTGAAGTGTTCGCCGCTTATGCTACCCTCGGCTTGGGAATTGGAAATAGTTCCTGTGGCTTCATTTATACCAACTATTCCACCTATATTGTTCTTGCCTTCTACATTTCCTATAAAACTACAATTCTCAATACTTCCCTTGTTGCTAGCGACAATACCTCCTACAATATTTTGGCTGCCTGAAGGAGTTACATTACCGGAGACATTTAAATTTTTCACTTGGCCATCTTCTTGTAAATATCGAAATAGACCTTGTACTGAGCCGCTAGTTGATATTGAAAAATCAGATATAGTATATCCTTGTCCATCAAATATTCCATTAAAAGTCGGTATTGAAAAATAATCAATATCTAAAAGACTTATATCGCTATTTAGGACAACTGTTTTATTGTCATAGTAGGTGTCAAGTCTAGCATTTTCACTAAATTCAATAAGATCTTCCAAGGAGTTAATATATATGGTATTAGATTTGGAGAAGGACAGACTAAAATTAGACAATAATATAGTAAAGATCAATATAAAAGATAAAATGTTTTTAAGTAAGCTATTATTTTTCATCATTATCAACCACCTTTTCTTCACTTGGACTTTCATCCGTATTTTCCATGTATCCACTTTGAACCAGGGCATCTACATCTCCTAGGATAGTTCCCTTGAGCTCTCCCTCTACTTTTCCAGATATATTTCCAATGATATGGCCATCTACTCTGATAAGTCCCCTATGCCTTTTGTGTCTTCTTCTACTCTTGAGTTCAAATGCAGTTTTATCAATGATATTATTTCCTAATAATAAAATTTGAGGCAATACAGTGAGAACTAAGATCATAGATATAATAGTACCGCGACCCAAGAAAAAACCAATGGAAGATATACTAGGCTCTGAGGATAAAAACCCAATTAAAAGACCAGCAGATGCCAGTATACTTCCTGAAGTCAGTACAGTAGGAAAGGCTTGGTCTAATGCTTCTACTACAGCTTCAGACTTTGGCATATCTTCTTTTAATAGCTGGTACCTTCCAGTTATGATAATTGCATAGTCTATATTGGCTCCCATCTGTATAGAAGTAACTATCAAATAAGATATAAAAAACACATCTGTATTAGTTAGATAGGATATGGAAAAGTTAAGCCAAATACTTCCCTGGATGATCATCATCAACAATATTGGTAGACCTGCTGATTGAAAGGTAAATAATAGTACAATCATGACAAATACAGCAGAAGTAACCCCAATGAGCCTATTGTCATCAACAAAGAAATCGGACAAGTCAGCATTGTTGGTTGATTCACCAACCAAGAGAACATCTTCAGGATAATATTTACCAGCAATTTCATGGAATCTGTCTAGCCATTCAAATGTTTCATCACCTTCTTCAGGTAAATTAGTTTCTATAAGTATTCGGCTATAGTTTTCTCCCTTTAGTTGCAGCTGGGCATCTTTAAGCTGAACATACATATCATCAAGTTCTTCTTCAAGCTCATCATCCAAGGTTACAAGACCAGAAACTTTTTCTTTTTGCAGGAAAAAGAACATATCTATCAGTGGAACCTTATAATTATTTATTCCACTGATAAGCTTTTCATATGAATCATCACCTATGGCATAGGCCTGATATAAGAGACGTGATCTTTCAATATCTATGTCTGTTAACTCAGAAAATTGTCTGGGACTTAGGGAATCAGTGATAAAATTATCCTCACCTGCTTCTATATTTGCAAGGCCAGTTACAGAATCTGTGACCTCTAATCTTTCTAAGTCTTTGATTAGATTTTCTTCTTTTTCATAATCACCTGTAGGAATTAAGAGGGCCATTAGATTTGTCTTTCCAAAATTATCTTTAATCATTTTTTCTGAAATTTGAATTTGATTTTGTTTTATAGTAGTCAATTCACTATATCCATAGAGATAGTTAACCTTACCAGAGAAAAAATATCCAAAAAATATTAGGCCTAAAAAAATTGGGGGTAGGATATATTTTGTTTTTACCACTAGGCGTCCTAAGGGCTTTGTGCTAGGTATAAAATCTCTATGCTCAGTCTTATCTATACTTTTGTTAAAGACCATGAGCAGGCCTGGCATTAAAGTAAATACTGAAAAAAGACTTAAAATTATAGCCTTAATAAGAACAAGACCCATATCAAAGCCAATCTCAAATTGCATAAGCATTAATGCAGCCAGTCCTGAGATAGTGGTAAGACTACTTGAAGAAATTTCAGGTATGGCCTTACTTAGGGCTGATATTACCGCTTCTCTTGGCTCTAAGAAAATTCTTTCCTCAGTATACCTATGGGCTAAAATAATTGCGTAATCAATTGCCAGGGCAAGCTGCAAGATAATGGCGATAGAATCACTTATAAAAGATATCTCTCCCAATAAAAAGTTTGTCCCAACATTTAATAGGGCAGCTGCTCCAAATGTTACAAGAAGTATCGGTATTTCCATATAAGTTTTAGATGTGAAGAACAATACAGTGACTATGATAACTATAGCTACCAGCATAACTACCTTCATTTCATCATCAAGAAGGTCCGCTGTAGTAGAGCCGACTTCTGTTGAAATATATAAATCATAGTCTGAAAGCTCATCTCTAACCTCTTCCATAGCTTCTATACTGACATCGTCAGATACTTCCCCTGAAAAGCGGAGATTAAAAAGAGCAGCAGCAGAATGAAAGTGTTCTTCATTATTTTCAAACTCTACTGTAGAAACTCCCTCGATAGATTCTAATCTAAGGGCGATGTCCTCAGCTTTTTCCAAGGTGATATTGCTTACCATGACTTCAGCAGTGGCATAGGTAAGGAATTCATCATCCATCAGTGAAACACCTTGTCTGGTTTCTGTATCCTCAGGCAGGTAATCAATCAAATCATCATTTACAACTACCCATTGGGAAGAAAAAACAGAGAAGATTGCCAGACCGATGAAAACAAAGAAAAAACCGTTTCTTTTATCTACAATAAAAGTTGCAAGTTTTTCCCAAAATGTATTTGAACTTTGTTCTTTATCCATAAATATATCATCCTTTGCTCTAATAGTGCTTATTAAATGAAGATCTAAATAGAAATAAACCAGTGTATAAATTTATGATATAATTATATTACAATAAGAATAGATAAAAGACAAGAAACAATAGTCGACATGTGTATAGGATTGAACAGAAATACAAATATGTATAAGGAGCTAGTGATGAGATATAAGGATAGCAGCAAAAGAACCATAGGAAATAAGAGAACATTGAAATCTTTAAGGGGAGCATTAACGGAACTGTTAAAGGTAAAAGCTATTGAACAAATATCTGTCCAAGAATTATGTAAAAAAGCAATGATTTCAAGGGGAAGCTTTTACAATTATTTTTATGATAAATACGACCTACTAAACTATGATTGGGAACAAATACAATTGGAAATATATCCAAAGTTTACAGATGATAATTTGCAGGATATAGATTACAAGGAATATATGAGCCTAGTATTTAAAAACCTGATAAACTATCTCTCAGATGAAAGGGAAAGCTACCAAATGATTATAAAACACAATAATGATAGCCTGTTTTTTATAAATATGCATGAGTATATGGGAGAGCAAATATTTTTGAAGTTAAAAGAAGTTGTAGAATTTGAAAGTGAGTCTAAAGTACCCCTAGATCTCTTGGCTAACATCTATGCCAATACAATAATTACTATAGGAAAATGGTGGCTAAAAACTGATCAAGACTATAGCAAGGATGATGTCTATAGTTTTTTCACCATGCTAATGGACAAGAAACTACTAGGCTAATAAAAGCTTATTTAATCAGATGAATAGAATATGTTTTCAACTTTTAATTCAATTATTTAGAATCAAAAAAGTTGGTATTTATCCTGAACTATACTGGACAATGAAGCATCTTTGGTATACAATATTATTATAAAAATTAAGGAGGAATTTATGATGAATGATATGACAGCAGATGTACTAAGATCAGCATTTGGCGGGGAAAGTCAAGCACATATGAGATATAGAATTTGGGGAGATAAGGCAAAGAAAGATGGCTTCGAAAATGTATCAAGACTTTTTGAGTGTACATCAGATGCAGAAGAAGTACATGCAACGCTACACTTCAAAGCATTAAGAGATGAGAGCGGTGATTTTTCAGTTACATCAGCAGCAGGCTTTGGACTTGGGACTACTTCAGACAACCTA
This sequence comes from Tissierellaceae bacterium, assembly GCA_029264075.1. GTDB lineage: Bacteria > Bacillota > Clostridia > Tissierellales > Tissierellaceae > JARICQ01. The sequence goes on from JARICQ010000098.1 coordinate 6,619, forward strand.
CAAGGTGCAATTGATGGTGAAATGTATGAAGTAACTCAAATGTATCCAGCTTACATAGCTATAGCAGAAAAACAAGGAGAAAAAGAAGCGGTAAGGGCTATGCAATATGCGGTAGAAGCAGAACAAGTTCATGCTGATAGATTTACAGATGCAAAAAATGCAGTAGATTCTGGAAAAGATTTAGATGCAAAGGTAATAGAGCTATGTCCAGTTTGTGGATATATATCTTTTACTGGAGAAGAAGAAAAATGTCCAATATGCCAAGTTAAAGGTGAAATGTTCATAGGATACTAATAACAAAAAAAGCTAGATATTTTAAATATCTAGCTTTAAAATTTAGTTAAGGGCGAGTTAAGATGATGATTTATAACAGGAGTTTTTTGTAAATAGTTTATTATCACAATTAAGCTTATAATTTTAAAATACATAAAAATAAAAATAAAAATAATAATAATATTAGATAAGCTATTGTATAAAGGTTTAAGAAAGTATAATATGTATATAGGATATAAAATATAATATTACAAATGTATTTATTCATTTTATAGCAGTAAATGGATAGGGAGGCATTATGAAATATAAAAAAAGTGCATTGGTTTTATTGTTTTTAAGTCTAGCCATATTTCTTGGTCTAAGTCTAGGAAAAAACAGACTAGTACCTATAGATGAAAAAGACAAGCTATATAATAGTAGAATAGATGATATAGAACTAGATAGCACTCAAGATGGTGAATACCCCCTAGAGGATGAAGAAGTTATAGCTACTGTAAATTTACTCGCCAGTGGAGATTTAATGTTTCATTCACCGCAGTTTAGGTCTGCCTATGATTCAAGTACAGGGGCATATGATTTTTCACCTGTTTTTAGGTATGTCAAAAAATATATAGAAGAAGCAGATATTTCAATGGCAAACCTTGAAACTGTAATAGCGGGTAGTCATATAGAATACAGTGGATTCCCAAAGTTCAATACTCCAAAAGAAGCAGTCCTAGGCATAAGTCAAGCAGGATTTGATATATTGGTAACATCAAACAATCATAGCCTAGACTATGGAAAAGAAGGGCTAATCAATACCATAGAGATAATAGATGAATACGGGATGAAAAATATAGGAACCTATAAAGAAAAGGGAAGGCCAATCTTGATAGAAGAAAGAAATGGTATAAAAATGGCATTTTTATCCTACACCTATGGGCTAAATGGTATGGGGTCTAGCTTATCTAAGGAAGAGCTTTCTTATATGGTCAATAGAATTGATGAAGAGAGTATAAAAAAAGACCTAGAAAGAGCAGAAGCCCTGGATGCAGATTTAACCATAGTCTACATGCACTGGGGATATGAATATCATAGAGAAGTATCCGACTATCAGATTGAGCTAGGAGAAAAGATGGCAAATTGGGGAGCAGATATAATTCTTGGGAGCCATCCCCATGTAATTCAAAAGTCAGAGATTTTGAAAGTAGATGGAGAAGACAAGTTTATATCATATTCAATGGGAAACTTTCTCTCAAATCAAAGAAAGTCATCAATGGGTAACTCCTATACCGAGGACGGGATAATGATAAACTTAGAAATAGAAAAGAGTAGCCTTACAGAAAATACGAAGATAGTGAGTATAGATTATATACCGACCTGGCTATATAGATATAGAAAAGACGGCAAATTGCTTTATGAAATACTTCCAGTAGAGGATGCCCTAAATGGCAGCCTAGGTATTCAATTAGATGATTCTATTAAAATAAGATTGAAAAAATCATTAGAAGATACTATGTGGAAAATAGAAACTAGCCAAAAACTATTGGAGAATAACTAATTTGTATACAAGAAAACTTTAGAATTTTATTAAGATATTATAAATGATAAGAGAAATAAAAAATGAAGGTGGGACGCGCTTGGAATTCTTAAGAGGATTATTTTTAACAATTAGAGTCAAAGATATAATAGATATTATAATAGTAGCTGCTGTTTTTTATAAATTATTTACACTTATAAGGGAAACAAGAGCTGAACAACTTACCAAGGGAATTATAGCATTATTTATATTTGCAAAATTAAGTGGCTGGTTAGAGCTCTACACTATCAACTGGATCTTAGAGAATGCTATGACAGTTGGAGTTCTTGCTATTTTGATAGTATTTCAACCTGAGCTTAGAAGAGGTCTGGAGTATATAGGTAGGTCAAGATTCTTTACCAAATCTTTTCTCGAGATAAAGGGTGAGAGCATGACGAAAAATGTTGAAGAGATAGTAGACGCTACATCTTCTCTTTCAAGGCAAAAGATAGGAGCACTTATAGTGCTTGAAAGAGAAACTGGACTAAATGAAGTAGTAGATACTGGTACAAAAATAGATGGAAAGGTTTCGAGCAATCTTCTTATAAATATATTTATACCAAATACCCCTCTACATGACGGGGCAGTCATCATAAAGGAAGATATAATTAAAGGTGCAGCTTGTTTTTTACCTCTTACAGAAAACTCAAATGTAAGTAAGGAGTTGGGGACTAGGCATAGGGCAGCACTAGGGATTTCTGAGAGATCAGATAGTCTAGCCATAGTAGTTTCTGAAGAAACAGGTGCCATATCCATAGCAGAAAATGGTACAATTGCTAGGCACTTAGATTCCAAAACACTTAAGCAAATACTGATGGACATGTATAAGCCAAAAGAGTCACCAGGTTCATTTATATCAAGATGGAGGCGAAATGATGAAGAAGAAGAAAAAGATGAAGAGTGATACGACATTAAAGATATTCGCCATTGTTATATCTTTGGTACTTTGGAATTTC
>JARICQ010000153.1 GCA_029264075.1 Tissierellaceae bacterium
ACTTCTCTCACAATATAATCCATGATATCCCCCTTTTAAAGTCTTGAAATTCCAGTATCTATGGCGATTTTTGCAACAGCCTTTCCAACTTCTACAGCCACTTTTTTATCCAATACATCCGGAAGTATTTTCTCTTCATTTAATTTGTCTTCATCCACCAGACTAGCGATTGTATATGCTGCTTGAAGCTTCATCTCCTGGCTTATATCGCTTGCCCTTGCATCTAGTGCCCCCCTAAATATTCCCGGAAAGGCCAAGACATTGTTGACTTGATTTGGATAATCAGATCTTCCAGTCCCAACTATCCTGGCTCCTCCTACCCTTGCCTCTATAGGATCTATCTCTGGTATAGGATTTGCCATTGCAAATACAATAGCATCTTTATTCATAGTCCTTATATCTTCTGATTTGAGAAGATTTGGACCAGATACACCTATAAAAATGTCACTTCCAAGTATTGCTCTTTTTAAATCTCCTGAGAGTTTTTCAGGATTTGTCATACTGGCTATCTCTTTTTTGCTTAAATTTATAATATATTCTTCTGAGTTCAATATTCCTTTTCTGTCGCAGATAATTATATTCTTAGCCCCAGCCCTGATCAAAAGTCTTGCAATAGATATTCCTGCTGCACCTGCCCCATTAATTACAATTTTAACACTGGCAAGGCTTTTATCTACTATCTTTAGGCTATTTAAAATAGCAGCTAAAACTACTATTGCAGTCCCATGCTGGTCGTCATGGAAAATCGGAATATCTAGCTCTTCCTTTAATCTCCTTTCAATTTCAAAACATTTGGGAGCAGCTATGTCCTCTAGATTTATTCCTCCAAAGCTCGGTGCAATTTGCTTTATAGAGAATATAATATCTTCTATATCTTGACTCTCCAAACATATGGGGAAGGCATCTACACCAGCTAGCTCTTTAAATAATATAGATTTTCCCTCCATCACTGGCATAGCTGCCCTAGGTCCAATATTTCCTAGTCCTAAAACAGCTGAACCATCTGTAACCACTGCTATCATATTGCTTTTGTTTGTATATTCATATGCTCCATCTTGATTGTTTGCAATCTCCTTGCAAACCTCTGCAACCCCTGGAGTATAGACCAGGCTCAAATCCTTATTGTTATTTACTGAAACCTTGCTCACTATCTCAATCTTACCTTTATTTTCCCTATGAACTTTTAGTGCCTCTTCTCTTATGTTCAATCTTCAACACCTCCAATATTAATAGTTTTTTCTGATTTTACTTGAATGTTCTTATGTAAGTAGGCAGAAACTGTTCTGCAATTTCATATTCAACAGTTTCTACAATTGATAATCCCAGATTTTAATATGCTTCTTATTATAGCCCTAATTCTTTTTCAAAATCCTCGTCTTCACTAGCTTGTCCATATGCCCTTACAATCATTTTCTCATTTCTAATACTTCCAAGACTGACATCTTCTTCTAAAACTTCTGTAAAGTATTCAAGGGGAACATACATGACTCCATCCACTATTAGAGGAGCACTTGTTAAAGATATAGCTTCCTTACCTTCTTTGAAATAAGCATTTACTCCGCCTTTAATAAACCCACCATCAATCATAGCGCCTTTTTCTCTATCCCAGTCTACATTATATCCTAGAGCCTCAGCTAGATCTCTAATAGATACCAATGGCGTCTCTTCTTCTATCACTTCATTCTTGCTATTGATATCAAGCCCATTGAAGCTGATAGGTCCTCTTTTCTTCGAATCTTTGATTGATCTATATACTTCTTCCCTGAGTATATCTTGTATTTCTTCTGCTTCAAATACAAAGCTAGGAATGCCCGTAGAGTGAGGAGCTAGCTCATATTCATCAAAGTAAACTACTATAGAATCTCCATCTATATAGAAATTAAAATCACTATCTTTATCCAATACAACTTTAGAATAATCTTCAAAATATAACTCTTCATTGGCTGCCATCTCTTCAATGATCTTAGCTGATATAATGTTTTTAAAGTCACTATTCGCCTCAAATAAATCCTTAAATTCTAACACTTGCCCAGTTTCTATATTTATAGTGATAGGCTTTATAGAGCTTGTAGGATGTGCTCCCCCTTGGAAGTAACTAGTATTAAACTTGATGGATAAAATATCTCCATTTTTTATATAATCATAGTTAATATCTAACTTAACCTCATTTACAACTGAACTGTAATCCTCGCTAAGTTCTGATTCCTCTTCTTTAATCGATTTTGCTGATTCTTTAGCTTCTTCTACAGATTCAGCCACTAAGTCTTTGATATGAGTATTTACTAAATCTGAATTAGCAAAGCCCTCAAATGTGGGGTATACGACATCAATATCTAAATGTTCTCCACTACTAGTTAATCCCTTGTGTCTTACAGCAAAATTATCTTCTGCCCTAGAATATGGACTTATTGATACCGCCATTGCAAACATCAGAATAAAACAAATAATCTTTTTCACTTGAAATCTCTCCCTTACTTTTTTAGGTTTTATGAAAATAAAACCCTCTTACAATTATCGGCCAACATAATTCATATACCCAGATATATTTATATTTATCTTTAATCTATTAAAAGTTAGACGATATTAAAAGAAAAGATTCCAGCCTATGATTCCAGACAAGATACCAATTACAGCTCCAGCTGCTACGTCTTTAGGAAAATGTACACCTCCTACTACCCTAACTACTGATACTACTGCTCCTATGATCATTAAGAAGATTCCAACTGGAATTGAAATATAAAATAAGGTCATCCCAATTACAAGGATAGAAAAGACATGTCTGCTGGGAAAGGAATTCCCCTTTGTAGACTTATTTATAATCTGTTCAATATCTAAAATTTCATAGGGTCTAGGAGCATTTTTGTAACTTCTAAATATACTTACCAGTATAAAAGAAATCATTGGTATAATTAAAATCTTCCAAAATCTAAAGTCTCTTTCAATTGCCAATTTAAGCAGAAAAAAAGGATAGGTTAAATATACAAATGTCGTAGTAAGCTTATTTGTAGTATTAATTATTCTCTCCCCATAGGGATGGTTCTTTATTGGATTTGAAATTCTTTCATATGTTTTTTTATTCATTCTTCCACCTTCTAATTTGTATTTTTTAATTCAATATCCTATCTAGCTCCTCAGCTATAAATTGATAACCTAGGGCACTTGGATGAAATTCATCACTAGAAAGATAGTCATCTAAGTGATATTTAAACTGATCATAGGTCGGTATATAAGCAAATTTAGAATCTGCATCCAAGATTAGACTAGTTTCATAGTTCCATTCTAAGAGCAATCTATTTTTCTCTGGTTCTTCTCTACTATATGGATTGTAAAGTCCTATGAAGGCTAATTGGGCATCAGGATTGATATCTCTAATTTCTTTGATTATAAGACCCATATTCTCCTTGTAAATCTCAAGACCTTCTTTAAATACTATCTCCATTGTGAGATCATCTTCATATTCCAAACGATTTAAATCGTTCCCCCCAATTGAAATAAGAATCAAATTTGCCTTGGAAATTGCATCTTCACTTTCTCCGCT
>JARICQ010000070.1 GCA_029264075.1 Tissierellaceae bacterium
ATCAGCTAATTGATTGTTAGCAGCACCTGCTACAATATCGCACTGCAACTTATCAATATTTTCTTCATTTAGTACGCCTCCCAGAGCACATGGTGCAAATATATGGCATTCTTGCTCATATATACTATTAGCTTCTACCACTTTTACAGCTGGGAATTTATCACTAACAGTCTTAGTGCTTTCTTCGGTTCTTCCGGCTATGATAAGATTTGCTTCTTCTTCTAGTAAATACTCTACTAAAATACTGCCTACCTTTCCAACTCCTTGGATAGCTATAGTCTTATTTTTTAAAGAGTCATCGCCATACTTAAACTTGGCGGAAGCCTTCATAGCCATATAAACTCCATAGGCTGTAGGCTCAGAAGGATCACCATATCCACCATATTCTACAGGGAGACTAACTGCATAGTTAGTTTGCTTTGCTATTTCAACCATATCTTGACTAGTTGTTCCTACGTCAGGCCCTATATAGTATCTGCCCTTTAAGGTTTCAACAAATTTTCCAATATCTCTTAATAAGAGTTCATCCTTATCTTTTTTTGGATCTGCAATAACTACAGTTTTTCCTCCACCATAATTAGAACCAGCTATTGAACACTTGTGGGTCATACCAAGAGCTAATCTAATAGCATCTATAAGGGCCTCATCTGTAGATTCATAATCCCTTATTCTACAACCACCTATGGCTGGTCCTACTGTAGTATCATTTATGGCTATTATAGACTTTAAGCCTGTTTCTTTATTATAATTAAACACAATTTGTTCTGTGTTACTCTTTTCCATTTCTTCAAAAATATCTATACTCATATGACTATCTCCTCTCTAACACATACTAAATTAACTCTAAATTTACAGCTCCTCTTCACAGAGCCTCTTTATATTATTTTTTTGAAGTATCTCCTTGGCTTCTTCTACATCCTCAATTTTAAAAACAGAGAAAGCTTCACCTTCTTTTCTGCCTGAAAAAGCATACATATATTCAATGCTAACATTCTCATCTGATAATATTTTTAAAATCTTAGCAAGGCTTCCCACATCATGTGAAATAGGAACAATAATTACATCTGTTTGCCTTACAATAAAACCATTAGCCTGTAAGACCTCATAGGCTTTTTTGGTATCATTAACTATAAGTCTTAAAACACCAAAGTCTAAAGTATCTGATAATACTAAGGCACTAATATTAATATTAGCCTCTCCTAAGACTTTAGTAACTTCTGCAACCCTGCCTGGTGAATTCTCAAGAAAGGCTGATATTTGTTTAAGCGACATCTAACCATCCCCTTTTTAATCCTTATTTCTATGAATAACTCTCTTAGCTTTACCTTGACTTCGTTCAATAGTATTTGGTTCAACAAGTTTCAGTTTTATGCTTATTCCTAGACTGTCTTCTATATTCTTTTTAATTAATTCAGTCATGGTTTGAAGTTTTTTAATTTGATCAGAAAATAGCGACTCATCTACCTCTACCCAAACTTCAAGATGATTTAAATTATCAACTGAATCTACAAAAAGTAAATAATGTGGTTCTGTAAGTCCCATTTCAAGAAGAGCACTCTCAACTTGTGTAGGGAAAATATTAACTCCTCTGATAATTATCATATCATCAGTTCTTCCTATACATTTCTCCATTCTAACAAGGCTTCTTCCACATTCACATACTTCATCATGCAAGACTGTTAAATCACCAGTCCTGTATCTAATAAGTGGTATTCCTTCTTTTTGAATTGAAGTAAAGACAAGTTCCCCTTCCATTCCATAGTCTAAAGTTTCTAGGCTGTCTTTATCTATGACCTCGGGTAAAAAATGATCTTCATTTACATGGAGACCGTTATGGATATCGCAGTCAAAAGAGACTCCGGGTCCTGTCATCTCACTAAGTCCATATATATCCATTGCTTTAATATTTAATCTTTTTTCTATTTCTAATCTCATCGCTTCTGACCAAGGTTCGGCACCAAAGACACCTACTCTTAATTTTAAATCTTCTGGTTTAACCCCCATCTCCTTCATAGTATCTGCTAAGTGAAGAGCATAAGAAGGGGTACAGGCAAGTACAGTACTACCAAAATCTTTCATGATTTGAATTTGTTTTTTAGTGTTACCACCTGAAATAGGGATAACAGTAGCACCTACTTTTTCAACTCCATAATGCATACCTATGCCACCTGTGAAAAGACCATATCCATAGGCAACTTGTACAAAATCATCTTTGCCTATTCCATAAGAATATAAGCACCTAGCTACTAGCTCAGCCCAATTACTAAGATCTTTTCTGGTATAGCCAACTACAATAGGATGGCCTGTGGTTCCTGAGGATGCATGTAGTCTTACAATTTCATTTTGAGGAACTGCAAAGAGACCATAAGGATAATTATCTCTTAAATCTTGCTTGCTAGTAAATGGTAGCTTGTCCAGATCTTCAATCCCATGTATATCTTCAGGGGTAATTCCAAGAGCATGCATTTTTTTTCTATAAAAATCAACATTATGATAGGCTCTTTCAACCATTTCCACAAGTTTTTTACTCTGTAGGTCATCCATCTCATCTCGACTTAATCGTTCATTAGTTTCATCCCAAATCATATTCTCCCTCCAGTTCATATATAATTATTTATTTTATCTTATAGCCTAGATCAAAAGCTTTTAAATTTTCCTCTATAAACTTCTCAGGTACTGTCTCTACTATTGCTTCTTCCCAAACTCTTTTAGAAATATCTGTAAGAGAAGCTAGAAGACCTATTAATACAATATTGGCAGTTCGCGTATTCCCAGCTTTTCCTGCAAGATTTACTGCATCTACACTATATAGGCTAATAGGGAGCTTGGAAAACTCTTCTATTAGATTTGATGGATACTTAATCTTTCCAGACACAATTGGCATGGGATCTATCTGCTGCATATTTACGATAAGTGTAGCATCATCTTTAAGCCAATTTATATATCTTGCAGCCTCTAACTCTTCAAAGGCAATGATAAAGTCAGCTGTTCCCTTTTCTATGACAGGAGAATATATTTTATCCCCCATTCTAACTTGGGTTACAACACTTCCGCCTCTTTGAGACATGCCATGTACTTCAGATAATTTTATATCCAGATCAGTCTTTATAGCAATACTAGCAAAAATTCTACTTGCCAGCAGGGCACCTTGTCCACCTACTGCACTAATTAAAATATTCATCATTCTCCACCTCCAGATATAGCATCAAAGTTACATAGCTTGGCACAAAGTCCACAGCCTACACAAAGAAGTTGATTGATTTGCATCTTCTCATCCTTAAAGGAGATAGCAGGACATCCTATCTTCAAGCAAATCTTACAATTAGTACACTTGTCAAGGTCTATTTTAAAAGCTTCTTTAACTAGATCAAATCTTTTAACTAGTATACAAGGTCTTTTGGTAATTATTAGAGAAGGTCCGTCGGCATTTATCTCTTTCTTGATTATTTCTTCAAGTCTGTCAAGGTCGTAGGCATCTACAACTTCAATTCTTTTAATTCCCAGGGATCTTCCAAGAACTTCAAAATCAATCCTAGGGGCAGCTAGGCCCTTTAAGTCATATCCAGTTGAAGGATTGTCCTGATGACCTGTCATTCCTGTAATAGAATTATCTAATATAATGGTCGTAGTATTTGCCTGATTGTAGACAACATCAATCAAGCCAGTGATACCAGAGTGTAGGAAGGTAGAATCACCTATAACAGCTAAAGACTTCTTGGCAAAGTCTTTACCTCTAGCTTTTTCAAAGCCCAGAGCCATGCCTATACTAGCCCCCATGCATATAGATGTATCCATAGATGCCAGTGGATCAAAGGCAGCTAAAGTATAGCATCCAATATCGCCTGAAACATGTAATTTTAATTTTTTAAGTATATAAAAAACACCTCTGTGATGGCAGCCAGGACATAAGGTAGGTGGTCTATTTGGAATTTCTTCAGTAAAAACAGTTTGGATTCCTTCTATGGACTTACCAAATATAGCCTTCCTAATAATTGCAGGACTAAGTTCCCCAATAGTTGGGATTACATCTTTTCCAATAACATCTAGACCCCAAGATTTTATCTTTTCTTCAAAAATAGGTTCTAACTCTTCTATTACATAAACTTTATCACATTTATTTACAAATTCTTTTATTTTATCTTTAGGTAGGGGATAAGAAAGTCCTAACTTTAAAAAAGAAGCTTCTGGCATTACTTCTTTGGAATATTGATAGGCTATACCACTGGTTATAACTCCTATTTTTAAATCATTATACTCTAGAGTATTGAGTTCTGTTGTTTCAGCAAACTCTTCTAACTTTCTAAGTCTATCTTCTACAAGGATTCTACGTTTTTTTGCAACTGCTGGGGCAACTATATATTTATTAGGATTTTGATCATAATCTTTTAAAGGAATATCTTTTCTATCCTCTATTTCAACAAAACTTTGTGAATGAGAAACCCTAGTAGTCAATCTGATAATAACTGGAGTATCAAACTCTTCACTTATTTGAAGAGCAGCTCCTACAAAGTCTTTACACTCTTGACTATCAGATGGTTCTACTATAGGCACCTTGGCAGCCATACCAAAATATCTAGTATCCTGTTCATTCTGAGAGCTATGCTGTCCTGGATCATCAGCAACTGCTATAACAAGTCCTGCATTTACACCTGGGTAGGAAATAGACATAAATGGATCAGCTGCTACATTTAAGCCAACATGCTTCATCGATACAATAGTTCTAGCCCCTGCTATAGAAGCTCCTATTCCTATTTCTAAAGCTACTTTTTCATTAGTTGACCACTGGGCATCTATATTATCAAATTTCGATATTTCTTCAGTTATTTCAGTACTAGGTGTTCCAGGATAAGCTGTAGCTACAGTCACACCATTTTCATATGCTCCTCTTGCAATAGCTGCATTTCCGATTAATATTTTTTTCATAAACTAAAATCCCTCCTCTGTTAGTTTTGTATCAAGATATATTGATATAGTTTTTAGGTGATAACTTATATAATACATTAAACAGAGCAATACTTCAACACATTAAAGTGATTGTGTGGTATGAATTATATATAATATATAGAGGACAAAGTAAAATTAAATTACTCGTTTTAAAAAAGAAAAATATTTAAGCCTATCTAGGGTATATGATAGTTATAAGAAATTTATTGCTAGACTAAAATGAATTCTATAAAGGAGGAATATTATGTATTTCAAGAAAATAGAAACGAAAGGGATAGCACATTTTTCCTATATGTTAGGAGATGGTGAACATATAGCGGTGATAGATCCTAGAAGAGATGTAGGAGTTTATATGGATGAAGCCAGGAAGGCTGGTATGAGAATAAAATATATTTTTGAAACTCATAGAAATGAAGATCATGTGACAGGTTCTATAGAACTTAGTGAAAAAACAGGAGCGAGGGTATATATTTCAGGCCACGAAGATCTAGGGCATAGCTATGGAGAAAAGATTAGAGATGGATTTGAAGTAGAAATTGGAGATTTAAAACTTAGGGCTATGCATACACCAGGCCATACCTTAGGTCATCTATCTTATGTCTTATATGAAAAAGACTATGAAAGAGCATATATGGTCTTTACAGGAGACTGTCTCTTTATGGGTGATGTTGGTAGAACAGACTTGTATGGAGAAGAAAAGCTTGAAGAAATGACAAGACTTTTATATGAAAGTATATTTGATAAACTCCTAGTTCTAGGTGATGAAGTACTTATCTTTCCTGCACATGGCCAAGGATCAGCCTGTGGTGAATCGATGGATGATAGGCCCTATTCTACACTTGGATATGAGAGAGAACATAGTAAAATATTCCAGTTTAAAACTAAGGAAGATTTTATTGAATATTTTTCTAGAATGAGATTGAAGCCCAGGTATTTTGAAAAAATGGAAGAGATGAATGTTGAAGGTGCAGCTTTTGTAGGTAAGGATTTAATTCTTAATCCACTGTCATTTAAAGAATTTCAAGATATAAAAGATAAAGCTTTACTTCTAGACATAAGGACAAGAGAAGCCTATATTGGCGGCCATATACCAGGGTCAATATATATGTCTAAAAAAAATATCTCAGCATATCTTGGGGCAATATTTAAAACTGATCAAAAAATTATATTTATAGTAGATAATAATATTAAAGATCTAGAAGAAATTTATTGGTATTCTAGGAGAATAGGATTTGATAATATAGCAGGCTTCTTAGAAAATGGAGCTCAAAAATGGGAAGGAAGCGGAAGAGAACTAGAAAAAGTGAATACTATCTCAGCAAAGGAATATATAAACACAAAGTTTAACGAGGATTTTATACTATTAGATGTTAGAAAAAAAGGGGAGATAAATGAAGAAGACCCAGACAAAAATAGAATAAACATTCCACTTCAAAATATACATAAAGAATATAAAAGATTAGATTTAAAACTTCCTATATATGTATTATGTAGCTCTGGTGATAGATCTGCCATAGGATATTCATATATTAAATCAAAAGGATATGATGCAAGATTGATAACTGGTGGAACTGGGATGATTCGAGCTTTAAAAAAAGATTAATATATTTATAAGATGATTATCAGTGAGATAAAGGAGGCAGAAAAAGGTGAGTGGGACTAAAGAAATATTAGACCAGCAAAAGAGATTTTTTCAAACAGGGAAAACAAAGGAAGTTGATTTCAGGCTAAAAAAACTTAAGTTACTATATAAGACAATTCAAGACTATGAATCTGATATAATAAAAGCTCTGAATGAAGATCTAAATAAGGCAGAATTTGAAGCCTATGCAACTGAAATAGGGATGGTTCTAGAAGAAATAAGTTTTATGATAAAAAACATGAGAAAAATTTTGAGGCCTAAAAGAGTCAGAACTCCATTGGCCCAATTTCCGTCTAAAAGTAAGGTTTACAAGGAGCCTTATGGAAATATATTAATTATAGCCCCTTGGAATTATCCTTTTCTTCTATCATTGTCTCCTCTGGTTGGAGCCATGGCAGCAGGCAATTGTGCTATAGTTAAACCTTCAAATCATGCACCAAAGACATCAAGGCTTATAAAAGAAATGCTAGAGGCTATTTTTGATCCAGGTTATATATCCGTAGTTGAGGGAGGAAGAGAAGCCAATCAGTCACTTTTAGATAATAATTTTGATCTCATCTTTTTCACAGGAAGTAAACATGTAGGTAGAATTGTAATGGAAAAAGCTGCTAAGAACTTAACTCCTGTAGTTTTAGAACTAGGGGGAAAGAGTCC
>JARICQ010000167.1 GCA_029264075.1 Tissierellaceae bacterium
AGTCTATATATATAATTCCAGTATTTTATTCCAATGTTTTTTAAAAGCTCACTGTGTTCATCTCTTATTAGAAAATTATTTGTCTTTAGGACTGGATATTCACCTTGAGACAATCCCAATACAAAGATATGGTCATATTCAAATCCCCTAGAGTTTAAGGGATTCATTATATTTACTCCGTCCAAGTTTTCATTTTTCACATATATTTTTTCCTCTTCTAGGTAGGCCGAGAGAATATCCATATAGTCTTCAAATGATAACAGCTCTTTCCACGGCTCCAGTTTTTCAATATCTGTCAAAATAGATAAGAGCTTGTCAAGAGCTAGCATATCTCTTCTATATATATGGAAATCATTAGTATTTAAATAAGTATTTTTTATCTTTTCAGCTATTTCAGTTTTCTCTATTAAGTCTAGAAGAATAGCATGATATTTTTCAAAACTATCAAGCGATTTTATTTGGAGATCTTTTGCTAAGGACTTGTAATTTTCTTCGATTAGGGTTAAAAGTTCCCTTACAAAGGGAATCTTGATTAATTTCATTTGGATGGCTATAGAGAGTGGAATCTTCTCTTCTATGGATATAGCTATAAGTTCTTCTTTGTATTCTTCAGATAAGACCACAATCCCCACCTTATCTAAGCTAGTTCCAAGTGAGTATAGTTTTTTTATAATGCTAAAGACTTTTTTTATTTCTAAATAGCTAGACGGAGCTTCTATCAATGTCAATTTGTCTGTAGACTTCAATTTCTTTGCACCATAATCAAAGAATCCCCTTCCAAGCTCCATAAAAAGATCCTCTTTTTTCTCTTCTAAGTTCTCTACTTCAAAGCCCAATCCTACTAGGCTTTCTATAGTATCTTTAATCACCAAAGAATCATAGTCCATCTTGAATGGCATGTTTATATAGATATCGAGTTCACTTTCCCTCATCAACTTCAATATCTCTATCTCTATGGGTCTAAAGTCATAAAACTCATCTATAGCTATAAAATCCAAGCCTTTAAAGCTATCCCCTTCAACTTTCAAAAGCTCCAGTGCCTTTAAGTAGCTTCCCTCTATATCCATAAGTTTTCTATCTTCCATATAGGTCTCATATTCTTTATAGATAAGTCCAATTTCTTCAAATTGACTAGTCTTTGGTGATTCTTCTATAAATTTTTCAGGGCTTACAAGAGATCTTTTGATTTCTCCTATTATGAAGTTTATAGATTCTATAAAGCCCTGCTTGCTGGATATGTTTTTGTAATATTTTATCTTGTCATTTCTAGTAAGGTCTTCTAAGATTTGTCGGATCAAAAAACTCTTCCAAATATTGTCAATCAAGAGATAGTCGCTATTACTTAGTATATTCTTCACTATATCGTCAAAGGTAAACAAGTTGATTTGGAAGCTTGCTCCTGTCTCTTTAACAAATTTTTCCCTATAGTCTTTGAGAAGGCTACCATTTGGAAGCAGATAGTAAAATTTATCGCCCTTATTCTCTTTTAACATTTCTATAGCTCTTTCTGTAAATTCTTTTTTCTTTTGGTTTTTAAACTCTCCAAAGTAAACTATTCTATCCGCCAAGTCAATCCTCCCCTTTGTGCTATTATTCTCTTATATCGTAGCTTTTATATTCACTTAATTAATATATGCTTAGAGTCAAACTCTTTTCTAGATCTTTCATTATTCCAAATCCAACTGATGAGTTTCCGTATTCGTCTAAAACAGGACTATATACTCCTATCCCCATCTTATTTGGAAGAGTTGCCACTATTCCTCCACCTACTCCACTCTTAGAAGGTACGCCTACCTCTACTGCATACTTTCCACTAAAATTGTACATACCTGAACTTGCCATTATAGCTGTTGTTAGTTTTTTTATTTGATTTGTATTTAAATCACTTCTATCTGCTATAAACAATCCTATCTTAGCCAGGTCTAAGGTGTTTACTTCAATAGAACACTGCTTGAAATAAACATCTAATATCCTGTCTACATCTCCTTCTATAAAGCCCCTTGCCTTCATAAGATAGGCTATAGACCTATTCTTGTCTCCTGTTTTCTTTTCACTCACATATACTTCTCTATTATAGTCCAAGTCTTTATTTCCACTTATTTTTCTATAGAAATCTAAAATCCTTGCAAATTTGTCCTCTCCTTTTATAAGAGAAGTCGTCACTATTGCACCTGCATTGATCATTGGATTTGCTGGCTTTAAGGTCTGGGGGAAGTCGAGCTTGAACATAGTATTGAATGGTTCTTCAGTAGCTTCATAGTCTACTCTTTTGAAGACATTTTCCTCTCCATTGTCCATTATTGCAAGCATCAAGCTGAGTACCTTTGAAATGCTTTGAATAGTAAATTTGTGATCCCAATCTCCAGCTCGATAAATATTTCCATCTATATCAGCAAGACTTATTCCAATTTTATTTGGGTCGACCCTGCCTAGGGCTGGAATGTAATCTGCAAGACTTCCTCTGTTTTTTAAATGCTCATTTGAAACTATTATATCTTCTAGTATCTTTTCCATAGCTTCTCCTTTAAATTTATCTTTTAGGCTTTCCAATAAATTCTCTCAGTATTGAGTTTTGAGAGATTAGACTTTCATCTTCTATATCAATAAAATACTGCAAGAATTTAAGAAGCTTCTTTGCTTCACCATAGTGCTCACTGTCCTTGCCAATTTCCTTGAGGAGTGGAACTGCATGTTTTTTAAGTACTGCCAACTCATATACAAGAGCAGAGTCAAACATTATATCTGCTTGTTCTTGAAATGGAAATATATACTTTTCTTCTCCAGCCCTTACCCCCGACCAAAGCTCAAAAGTTCTATGAGGGTCGTTTCCTCTAAACTTGACATCCCTTATCATTCTTCTAATGAGTCTAGTATCTGTGGTTGGAATCCTGTTGTGTGCATCTATGTTTAGCTGGGTTAGGGCAGATATATATATCTTATATTTGTTTTTGTTGGGAATATATGAAGTCATTTTTGGATTCAAACTATGTATCCCCTCTAGTATTATCGGGTGGTCCTTGTCTACTTTGACAAAATTTCCCGACATTTCTCTTTTTCCAGTCAAGAAATCAAACTTTGGTAGCTCTACTTCCTTACCCTCTAACAGGTCAATTAAGTCCTTATTTAAACTTTCTAAATCTATTGCATCTATTGTTTCAAAATTGTAGCTTCCATCTCCATTTAAAGGGGTCTTTTCCCTATCAACAAAGTAGTCATCTACAGAGATAGCAATAGGTCTCATCCCATTTACCTTTAATTGTATTTCTAGTCTCTTTGCAAAAGTAGTTTTACCTGAAGAAGTTGGTCCTGCTATCAATATGAGGTGTATATCCCTATCTTCACATATCCTATCAGCTATCTTACCTATCTTCTTCTCATGTAGGGCTTCGGATATCTTGATTACATCTTCTATCTCGTCACTTAATATCTTTTCATTTAAAGAGCCAATATATGCAAGATCCATTATATCTCCCCACTCATTGGCCTCTTTAAAGACCTTGGACAATCTATTTAACTCTTTAAAATGTGGCAATTCTGTATTTGACTTGCTAGTAGGAAATACTATCAAACAACCTGGATAGTAATATTTAAGATCGAATACTTTTACAAAACCAGTAGAAGGGGCCAAGAAACCATGATAAGTATCTATATGCTCATCTATATGATATATATGAGTCTGATCCCTATCAAGTGTATTTAGGAGTCTTATCTTATCTGTGTAATCGTTCTTTTCAAATAATTCTATAGCCTCGTCCTTATCTACTTTTTTCCTATAGATATCATAGTCAGCATCGATTATTTTTTTCATTTCCTCTTTTATCTTTTCAAGGCTTTGAAAGTCAATCCCATCTCCTGATTCAAACTCCACATAAAGTCCATTTCCTAGAAAGTTTTCAATCTGTACTCTTCTCTCTGGGTATAGTCTCTTGCAGGCCATTATAAAAACAGCAGATATAGTCTTTGTATATATCCTATATCCATCCTTATCAGAGATATCAAAGAACTCAATCTCATCCCCTTCTCTTACAGGAGTATTGAGATTGAAAACTTCATTGTTTATCTTTGCACCAAGATACTTTTCAAAATCATCCTTATAGGCTAATTTTGAAATATCCTTAAATTGGGTACCTTCATCTACTGAAAATTTACCTATGTCCCTTACATATACCTCTACATCTTTCATCATCAAATCATCCTTTCTATTCAAACAAATCCATTTCAATAGCTCTGATTTTATCATCTGCTTGAGATGTGAATACCTCTCCATTTAAATACTCTAATTCTTCCAAGGAATTAAACTCAATCTTATATGCATGGAGCCATTGATTATCTAATCCATATTCTAAATTAAACTTTCCATTGACTGACTCATCTCCATATTTCCTATCACCTATTATTGGATATCCTAGGCTTGAAAGATGACCTCTTATCTGATGGGTCCTACCTGTTAAAAGCTCAATTTCAAGAAGGCTATAGCCATGGCTAACCTTTATAGGCCTTATGTGAGTTCTTATCTCCTTTGAGCCCTCTACATCATACTCTTTTATACTTACCATGTTTTTATCTTCATCCTTTAGGAGGTGGGCAGTGTCTGTAAACTCATCTCTGAGTTCTCCTCTTACTATTGTCTTATAAAACTTTCTAATACCAGACTTTCTTGTGGCCATATTTATATCCTTAAGGGCAGGGTAGTTTTTTGCACCTATTACTATTCCAGAAGTATTTCTATCAAGCCTGTTGCATATGGAAGGCGTGAAGGTCTTTTCTATTCTTGGAACATATTCACCCTTTTGAATCAAATAGGAAATCATACTGTCGACAATATTTTCTTCAAATTCATCACTTTTGATACCATGGGATAAAACTCCACTTTCTTTGTTGATCAGTATTATATTTTCATCTTCATACACTATATTGGGTGTTAAACTTGAGCGAACTTCCTCTTTTTTCTTTTGAAACTTCTCTATAGTTTTTTCTGCCAAAAATAACTGTATTTTGTCTCCTTCAAATATCATATCTTCTGGCTTAGCTCTTGATCTATTTAGTTCTATATTCTTTTTTCTTATCATCTTATATATAAAACTATTTGGAGCATCATCTAGGTATTTCTTTAAAAACCTATCCAATCTTTGATCGTCTTCATTTTTTCCTACTATAATTTCTCTCAATAATATTCACCTTTTCTCTCTTTATATGTTATAATTATATTATACATCATTGTTAGTTTAAAGCACATAAATAAGTTTTTTTGGAGGTAGCTATGAAAAAGTTTTTTGAAAATATAAGGGATTTTATCTATGATTCAGTAGATTACTTGATTATGATCACTATTATAGCTATAGTAGTCCTTGTTATAGGCTGGAGAATAGGTGTACTGTTTGAGGAAAGACCTATGGAAGAGACCCAAGCAACTGTTGAGGGCAGAGAAGAAAATAGTGACGATGGCCAATCAGAAAATGAAAATACAGATCCTTCAAAGGAAGGAAAAATAGTTGAAGTAGTCATTCCCCCTGGATCCCTGCCATCTAAAATCGGAGAAATCCTTGTAGAAAATGATTTAGTAGCTACTAGTGAAGAGTTTATATCAAAATCTCAAGAGATGAATCTGGATACAAAGTTTAAATCTGGAAACTATGATATTGAACTTGGCACCTCCCTAGAAAATATAATAAAAATAATCGCAGAATAAAAGTCCTCTTAGAGGACTTTTAATATTTTTCATTTATGTATCCATCAATTATGGAATCTTTCAAACCCTCTCTAAAAACTCCCTTTTCCATCAAGATATCAAGAAGCCAAATAGCTTTTGAATGGAATATTGCCTCATCGTAATCAAGCAGGACAATTTCAAAAAGTTCATCTTGTAAGCTCTTTGAATTTACATTGATAAAATAGGCATCTACTCCTTTAAATTCAAGAAACTCCAATAGAGAAATAGTAGCCTTGTCTTTTTCCTGGTAGTAGTTATTTCCCTTATTGAAATAGTAATTATAATACCTTGCGTGTCTCCTGGTGTTTTTAACCTCATTTGCTAGCATATTATAATATTTTGCAAGCACATTGTAATATTGATAGTTGTACATTCCCATTTCGTAGTTATCTATTCTTAAAAATGGTTTCATATGGGTCCTCTTGACCAGATCATGATTGTACTCCAATAATTGTCTTTTTGTTATTTTGCCTTCACTAAACTGCCCTATCAATGATGAACGCCTCTCAAAAAATTTCTTAAAGGTCCTGTCTCTTCTTTTTTTAATCTCCAAAATCTACACCCTATCTAATCTAAATTTATATAAAATATTTTCATGCCTAATTATATCACATTTGAGGACTTATCAGTAGCTTTTTTTCATCTTCTCTTAGCTCCCTATATTCTCCAGGATTTAAACTCTCATCCAAGTTTAAAGCTCCCATAGATATTCTTTTTAAATATAGGACTTCCAGAGAAAAAGCTGCAAACATCCTCTTAACCTGGTGGTATTTACCTTCTTGTATGGTGAGATAGACTCTTGACCTATCGCTAGACTCTAATATTTCTAATTTAGCTGGTAGAGTATTGTAACCATCATCTAATTCTATGCCGTGTTGGAAAACATCAATATACCTATCATCAACCAATCCATCTACTTCTGCATAATACTTTTTATTGATACCTTTTTTAGGTGATAGTAATTCGTGGGCCAATTTACCGTCGTTACTGATCAAAAGCAAACCCTCGGTATCCTTGTCCAACCTTCCAACTGGAAAGGGCTCAAAGTGAAGATATCTATCATCTAGTATATCTATTACAGTGTGGCTAAGAGGGTCATCTGTAGACGAAACCAATCCCTGGGGTTTGTTCATCATTAAATATATAAATTCCCTATAAATAACTTTTTCACCATCAAAATAAATTTCTTCACTATAAGGATCTAGCTTTAATTTATTGTCCCTTAGGATCTCTTCCCCTAGTCTGACCCTTCCATCTTTTATATACTGTTTAACTTCTTTTCTACTACCATATCCCATATTGCTAATTATTTTATCCAATCTTTCAAGCTTAGCCATGATTTCCCCCCTTACCTATAGAAATTATTAAATGAAAGGCAGATATCTGCCTTTCATTTAATAACTATTTTAAAGTTTTTATCCTAACAGCCAGCAACTTCTATCAGCTCAGAATTCTCCTTCAATGATTCAGGTATGTCTTTAGTCACGAAGTCTACATTTATATAAAACTCTGTATTATACTTCTCTGAAATTACATTTAATCTTTTGGCCAGATCTTCTAATATATCTAGATCTAAATCAATCTTCTTATATATACTGTCAACATAAACTTTTTCAAGATCATAGTCCATGCCAACTATCCCACACAAAAAACCATAGAAAGATTCAATATTGTGTATATTGAATTCCATGGCATTGATAAGCCTTACATTGTGATTGAGGGTAAAAATATGGTCATCATCAACGTCTATAAAAGCAATATTACCATTTCCCTTTTCCATCTCACTATTTGCATTGTCGATCAACCACTTTGTTTTACCTGCACCTTTTTCACCTAAAATAAATTTAACCATTATAATCCACCTTTCCTTTCTTATATATATTAAAAATTTAAATCAAATTTTTTTAATGCCCTTCCATTTAGATAGTCAAACTTCGCACCTTGTCTTGTATCTCTCTCTTCCATAGTCTCTACGATATTATCTCTTATCTTCCACCAGGATTCATCCCAGTTTACAAATAATGTATTCTCCTGAGGAGCTCTACCTATTATCCTCTGTATGACAATAGCTGGGTCTAAATGTTCTAGAAAAAGTATAACCCTTTCCAGGTAATCATCTCTTGAGATAAGGTCTAATTGACCTTTTTTATACATATCTCCTAGGGCAGTACCTTCTACTATATAAAGAGCATGAAGTTTTATCTCCTCTACTCCCAAGGCACTCATTATCTTAGCATTTTCCAATACATCTAAATCATTGTCCCATGGTAGATTCAGTATTAAATGAGTACAATTTCTAAGGCCATATTTTTTCAATTTCACAGCTGCATCAATATATTCTCCCAGGCCATGGCCTCTATTTATCTTTAAAAGAGAGTGATAGTTTACTGTTTGCAGGCCTAGTTCCACTGTTATTTCTAAATCATATTCTCTTTTTATATCCTCTAAAAACTCTAAATATCTGTCATCTATGGCATCTGGCCTAGTAGATATAGATATCCCAACTATATCATCTATAATTGACTCCTGGATGTATTTTTTGAAATCTTGAAAGGGCATATAGGTATTTGTAAAGTTTTGGAAATATGCTATGAATTTTTTGGCATTATATCTTTTGCCTATATATTCTTTGTTCTTTTCCAATTGTTCCTTTACTGAAATAGAAGATGATAGGTTTTCAAAAGATCCACCTTCTTCTCCGCAGAATATACAACCATTCTCCCCCACCGTACCATCTCTATTTGGGCAGGTAAGCGGAAGTGATACTGGGAGCTTATATACCTTTTCGCCAAATTTATTCCTTAAATAATTTGAATAGGTCTTATACACCTTTATCTCTTGCAAAACAATCTCCCTTTCTTAGATATTTAGAAGTCTTCTAAGTTCATAGGCAAGGCCTGATTCATTGTTATCCTTGGCAGTAATTATGTCAGCCTTTCTCTTTAAAGAGTCACTCCCATTTACCATGGCAATACCAAGACCTGCACCTTTTATCATAGATGTATCATTGTTGTTGTCACCTATTGCTATTATTTCCTTTGGCTTTATACCCTTGCTGCTAGCATACTCTACCAAACTTAGCCATTTTGTTCCCGTGGGATTCATCACTTCTAAAAATGCCTCTGCAATCTCCATATTTTCTATCACATGAGAGCTATATACTCCAGGATACTTTTCTTTCAATTCCCTATAGAAACTATTTAGCTGGTCAGATTTTCCAAGGTATACAACAGCTAGTATACCTTCATTTATATCATCTAAATTTTCAATTCTTCTGTGACTAATGCTATTTTTCAAATAGTTGTAATATCCTAAATAATCATCTCCATGCTCCACAGCTATATCATAGCCATGACCATAGTCATCAATATGGATAATTGGATCTAACTTTCTTTTTTTCCCATCTCTAACTACATTTCTAAAGTCTTTTTTATCTAAATATTTAGATATTATAACCCTGTCATCAAATGAGTGTTTGACTATGTTTCCATTATTTGCGAGTATAGTTACATGGCTATCTATTTTTTTGATTATACTTTTTGCCGAAGAATATCCTCTACCAGTAGCGATAACTATCTCATATCCCTTCTCAATAGCCTTATCTATAAAGATTAGATTTTCTCGACTTATATCTTTTTTATCATCTAGCAATGTACCATCTAAATCCATTGCTATCAATTTATACATACTAGACCCCCATATATATATAAAGAAGATTTCACATGAGAAATCTCTTTTATATTATACTCAGACAATATTACTTATCTATTTGATCATCTTATTCATCATGGTCTTCATGCTCATGAGTTGAAATTCTAGTCAAATCCTCTTCAGTAAAAAGCTCAGCAAAGGCATCAGATACCAATTCAAACTCAGTGTCATCTTCTATAGACAAAAGATCAAAGGACTCGTCTTCTAATTCTACATACTCATATAATAGTACCCCAGAATCTGCCTTTTCTTCATCTACAGGAAGAAGTGCTATATACTCACTCTCATCTACCTCAAAGAATCCTAGTACCATGCATTCCAACTCACTATCGTCCTCTAGTACAAGATGCATGATTAAATCTGCATCTAAATTTTCAAAGTCTAAGTCTTCTCTTGCATGGTGCAAGGGATCGTCACAATCTACTCCGCACCCACACTCACCACAGTATTCATCACTAGCCTCGAAAACTTCTTTTTCTTTATCCATCATGGAATACCTCCTTTTATGTCTTACAATAATAATACCCTATTTTCAACTTAAAGTATATAAAATATTTGAAAACTATTTTATATTATCTTTTTCCAATCTATATTTTCATTTAAAAAATCTACTAGTTTAACA
>JARICQ010000091.1 GCA_029264075.1 Tissierellaceae bacterium
GACTTTCAGGTGGTACAAATGCAGGAAAGATACATCTTTCAAATAAAGGAGTCCCTACCCTAGTCCTTGGAATACCAACGAGATATGTCCACACCCACTATGGATATGCTAGTTTCATAGATTTTCAGCAGACAGTAGACCTAGCTGTAGAGATAATTAAAAAGATGGATAGGGATGTTCTTGATTCTTTTTAGTTAAATAAGGAGAAGGTATCTATAAAGATTTTGAGTTAAAGTTTGTAGAATAGTTCTCTTATTTTAAGCTTGATTTAATGGGTATATGTATAAATATAGATTGATTTTTTAGGAGAATTATTATATAATATAAGGGAAGGTCAAAGAAGGTCAAATGTTGATTTAAAACTATAAATAAGAATATAAAATTAAATTTATAAATAATATTGGAATATATTCTCCTAATTAACTATGAAAGGAGTGATTTTGTGGAGTTTAAAGATTATTATGACACACTAGGTGTTAAAAAAAATGCAAGTGAAGATGAAATAAAAAAACAATATAGAAAACTAGCAAAAAAATATCATCCAGACTTACATCCTGATGATGACCAGGCCCAAGATAAATTTAAAGAGGTAAATGAAGCATATGAAGTTCTTGGAGACAAGGAAAAGAGAAAACAATACGATACATTTGGCTCAAGTGCAAACTTTTCAAATGGTCAAAACTTTGATCCATCTCAGTACGGATTTGGTGGAGAAAGTTATACTTACACTAGTGAGGGTGGAGACTTTAGTGATTTCTTCAATATGTTCTTTGGAGGTGGAGCTAGTAGTAGAAGCTCATCTAGGTCTGCAGGTGGATTTGATATAGGAGACTTGTTTGGAGGAGGAAGAGGTGCTAGAAGGGAGCCACAGCGACAGTCCTATGAATCTGAGCTGACTATAACTATAGATGAAGCCTATCACGGAGCCAATAAAAAAATGACATTTAGCATAGGTGGAGAAAATAAGCCTATAGATATAAAGATACCAGCTGGTATAGTCCCTGGAAAGAAACTGAGAGTAAAGGGTGAAAAATGGGGAGTAAGTGGAGATATTTTATTTAAAATAAATATAGAAGTGGGAAGGAAAAGCTTAGATGGACTCAATGTAACTAAAAAACTAGATCTTTTCCCAGATGAAGCTGCCCTTGGTGGAAAAAAAGTAGTAGAGACCTTTGATGGAAGGATAAAGATAAATATACCAAAGGGAATTTCATCAGGTAAAAAAATAAGAATACCTAAAAAAGGATTTAAAGACATGAAGAAAAACATAGGAGATCTCTATATAGAAATAAATATAGTAATACCAGAAGAACTGTCAGAGAAAGAAGTAGAATTATATGAAGAAATGAAGAAATTAAGAGAAGAAAAATAAAAAAACAGGAGGAGAAAATCATATGGATTTAAATAAATTTACTCAAAAAGCAGTAGAAGCAATTCAAAATTCACAAAGTGTGGCCATAAAAAATGGAAATCCTGAACTTCAAGAAATCCATATACATTATGGCCTGATGAATGCAGATGAGGGACTCATTCCAAGAGTTCTATCTTATATGGGAGAAAACAAAGATCTAATATTGGCCGATGTGGAAAGGGAAATAGACAAGCTTCCAAAACAATCTGGAGGCAGTGTATATGCTAGCCAAGCCTATACAAAGATACTTTTAAATTCCCAAGATGAAGCAGAAAAGTTTGGAGATGAATATGTTGGAGTTGAGCATATTTATATTTCATTATTAAAAGAGAAAAATACAAGATCTGAAAAAATATTTAGAAATTACAATATAAATCTACAGAGATTTTTAGAGGCACTAAAAGAAATAAGGGGAAATCAAACTATTACTTCAGACAATCCAGAGTCTACCTATGAGGCCTTGGGAAGATTTGGAGTCGATCTGGTAGAAGAGGCCAAGAAGGGCAAGATGGACCCAGTAATAGGTAGGGACAATGAGATAAGAAATGTAATCAGGATAATATCTAGAAGAACAAAAAACAACCCAGTTCTAATAGGAGAACCTGGGGTAGGTAAGACTGCCATAGTAGAGGGACTTGCACAGAGAATAGTCAATGGCGATGTTCCAGAAGGTTTGAAAAATAAGTCCATATTTTCTCTAGACATGGGAGCACTCATTGCGGGTGCCAAGTATAGGGGAGAGTTTGAAGAAAGACTAAAGGCTGTCCTATCAGAAATAGAAAAGTCTGATGGAAGGATAATCTTGTTTATAGATGAGCTTCACAATATAGTAGGAGCAGGGAGGACAGATGGGGCAATGGATGCTTCAAACCTTTTAAAGCCAATGCTTGCGCGTGGGGAAGTTCATACTATAGGAGCTACTACTCTGGATGAATATAGAAAGTATATAGAAAAAGATGCAGCCCTTGAGAGAAGATTTCAAAATGTAACTGTCCTAGAGCCAAATGTAGAGGATACTATTTCAATACTAAGAGGGCTTAAGGAAAAATATGAAATCCACCATGGTATTAGGATATCAGATGCTGCAGTAATAGCAGCAGCAACTCTTTCGGATAGATATATAACAGATAGGTTTCTTCCAGACAAGGCGATAGACTTAATGGATGAAGCCTCTGCTATGATAAGGACAGAGATAGATTCTATGCCTGCTGAGCTTGATGAAATAAGAAGAAGGATACTTCAGCTTGAAATAGAAAGAGAAGCCCTTAAGAAGGAAAGTGATGAGGCCTCCAAACAAAGACTTGAAAAACTTCAAAGAGAACTAAGTGATTTAAAGGAAGACTTTGATATAAAGAGAGCAAGATGGGAAGATGAAAAGCAGAGTATATCAAAGGTTAAAGATATAAAAGAAGAAATTGATCAGGTCAAGACACAGATTGAGCAGGCAGAGAGAAATTACGATCTTGAGAGACTATCAGAGCTCAAATATGGCAAACTTGTAGAATTAGAAGAAAAGCTTAAAAGGGCAAATGAAAAGAATGAAAATGAAGAAAAAATGTTAAAAGAAGAAGTAGGAGAAGAGGAAATAGCAGAAGTAGTTTCAAAATGGACAGGTATACCTCTTACAAAATTGGTAGAGACAGAGAGGGAGAGACTATTAAATCTGGGAGAAATACTTCACCAAAGAGTAATAGGACAGGGAGAAGCTGTAGAGTCTGTCGTAGATGCTGTCCTCAGGGCTAGGGCTGGTATGAAGCAGGTAAATAGACCCATAGGTTCATTTATATTCCTAGGACCTACTGGGGTTGGTAAGACCGAACTGGCAAAGACACTTTCTGAGGCTTTATTTGACGATGAAAGAAATATGATAAGGATAGACATGAGTGAATATATGGAAAAACATACAGTATCTAGGCTTGTAGGAGCACCTCCAGGATATGTTGGATATGACGAAGGTGGTCAATTAACTGAAGCTGTAAGAAGGAAACCCTATTCAGTAATCTTATTTGATGAGATAGAAAAGGCCCATCCAGATGTATTTAATATACTCTTACAAATACTTGATGATGGAAGGCTTACAGACAATCAAGGAAGAACTGTAGACTTTAAAAATACAGTAATCATCATGACTTCCAATATAGGATCCAATTATTTAATTGAGGGCATCAGACCCAATGGAACTATAGATGAAAAAGCAAAAGACAAGGTAATGGATGAGATGAGAAGGCTTTTCCGTCCAGAATTCTTAAATAGGATAGACGAGATAGTCATGTTTAAACCTCTACAAAAAGAGGAAATATTCAAGATAATAGATATTCAGCTGGAAGATATAAAATCTAGGTTAGAGGATAGAATGATAGATATAGAACTGACAGACCAAGCCAAGGAGCTTATATTAAATAGCTCATATTCAATCCAGTATGGTGCAAGACCTGTTAAGAGATTCCTACAAAAGAGTATAGAAACAGAAGTAAGTAGGATGATTATAAGAGGGGATTTAAAGGATAAGGACACTATAGTGATTGAAGTTGAAGATGGAGAGCTAAATATAAGTATTAAATAAGGGCTAGGATTAGCTGGATAAATTATATGTAAAGAGAAAAAAGATTCTTCAATTTGAAGAATCTTTTTTATTTTAAGTATTGATATCCAGTAGTATCCCTTTGATATCATCAAGTCTTTTAAGTATATTGAGCCTTTTGTTTTCTATATCTAGAAAATCCTTTGTGAGTTCGTCGAGTTCTTGGTCTACCTTTTTTACCAGGCTATAAACCCTATGCCTTCCCCTTCTATCAAGGGAATTTTCTTTAAAAAACACATGGGAATTATTTACTGCAATATTTAAAAACTCCTTTACGAGTTTTTTATATTCAATTAAATCGTCAATAAAGAGCTTTTCAGACAATTTTTCTTGCTGGGACTCAATCTCAGTATATATAGAATTTAATTCAACCCTTATATTTTCCTGCTCAAGTTCATTTAACCTGATCTTGAAAGTATCCTTGATAGCCTTTCTATCGACTGCCCTAGAGGCTTGAACAGGAGAAGTACTGCTAGTATTTTTAGTTCTTCCAACTCTTGACATTTAACCACCACCTATATTTATATGTTATCATATATTATCGGCAAATATAATAAAATAAATAGTTACTTAAGTAAATTTAATTTTTGCCGATATATAATGATAAGGAAAGATAAATTCTCTTAGAGAGGAAAAATAATATGCAAATAGATTTAAGTATAAAAAACAATAGAATCGCAAATAATTATGCTCCAAGTCCAACTCTACCCTTCAATGTAGAGGGAAAACTTGTGGAGAAAAATGGAAAAGATATTAAAATAGAAAAAACTATAGATGAGAAAACCTATGAATATTCTCTTAGGGTAAAAAATCAAGTGATGGAAAAAATAGGAGAAATTATCCAAGTAGATAAAAAAGATATAGTATCATATAGTGTAGAAGAGAAAAAAGAAGATCTAGGAAAAGATGAAGATATAAATGTGGAAAAGGCCCTAAGAGATCTTGGGCTAAAGTATACAAGTGAAAATGTAAGGATGATAGAGGCCCTGGCGAGAAATGGGATCAAGATAAGCAAGGGCAATGTAGACTCATATGTAAAGTCTAAAGAATATTTAAGGAAAATAACAGAGGATATAGACATTGAAAAGGCAATAAGACTAGGAGAAATGGGTGTAAAGCTAGAAGACGAAAGCCTCCAAAGAATATCAGAGGCCCTAGATGGACTAGAAGATGAAAAGTTTTCAATCAAAAGATTTCTTAAGATAGACAGGGACCTAAGTTATAAAGAAGCAGAAGACATATCAAAGGACCTGTATG
>JARICQ010000097.1 GCA_029264075.1 Tissierellaceae bacterium
AAAACTATACAAAAAAACGACAAGTTAACTTGTCGTTGGTCCTTGCAGATATTATTGAAAATATTATCTTTTTGAGAATTGTGGAGATTTTCTTGCTTTTTTGAAGCCGTATTTTTTTCTCTCTACCATTCTTGGATCTCTAGTTAAGAATCCAGCTTTTTTAAGTATAGGTCTAAGTTCGCTATCAGATTCTATCAAAGCTCTAGCTATACCATGTCTTATAGCACCTGCTTGTCCAGTAAAACCTCCGCCACCTACATTTACTAAAACATCATATTTGTCACTTGTATCAGTTATGATCATTGGTTCCTTTGCTAATACCCTTAGCGTCTCATAATTAAAATAATCATCTATATTTTTCTTGTTTACGATAACTTTTCCACTTCCCGGTACAAGTCTTACTCTTGCAACAGAAGTTTTTCTTCTTCCCGTTCCCCAAAATTGTATATTAGCCACTTACAGTCCTCCTCTCTTAAATAAATTAAAATTTATATTCTTCAGGATTTTGTGCTTGGTGCTTGTGCTCAGATCCAGCATATACCTTCATTTTCTTGATCATTCCTCTTCCTAGACTACTCTTTGGAAGCATTCCTTTAACTGCTAGTTCAATTATCTTTTCAGGTTTTTCTTTAACTAATCTACTATATGGAATCTCCTTCAATCCTCCTGGATAACCAGTGTGGTAAACATGATTTTTTTGATTCCACTTGTTTCCTGTTAACTTAACTTTTTCTGCATTTATAACAACAACAAAGTCACCTGTATCTACATGAGGAGTATATATTGGTTTATTTTTCCCACTCAATATGTTTGCTATCTCTGTAGCCATTCTACCAAGTACTTTGTTTTCAGCGTCTATAACATACCATTTTCTTTCTACTTCATTTGTTTTAGCCATAAAGCTCTTCATTGTTTTCCCTCCCTATATCAACTTGAGTAATTTTCATTAAAAAAGTTCCGGGCCTTTTTAAACACTCTTGTAATATTCTAATATATCCTATTGCCATTGTCAAGATGTTTTTCCCTATAAAAGACTTTTTCTAGATATAATCCATGAGCCGGTGATGTTATTCCAGCATACTCTCTTTTTCTTCCGTCTATTATTCTCTTAAGATCGTCTATGTGGATCTTTCCCGATCCTACTTGAAGCATTGTACCCACTAGGATTCTAACCATATATCTTAAAAAGCTCTGCCCATTTATCACGAATTCTATGATATCTCCATCTCTTTCCACAGCTATACTATTTATTGTCCGAATTGTGCTCTTTGCTGAACAATCTCTGCCCATAAAAGATTTAAAGTCATGACTTCCTATAAGGCAATTTGATGCTTGTCTTATCTTCTCTAAATCTAAATCATATGAATAGTGGTAGTAAAACTCTCTATAAAGAGCTCTTGGAAGCTTAGCCGTATAGACCCTGTATCTGTAAACCTTTCCAATTGCATCAAATCTTGAATGAAAGAAAATATCCACTTCTTCTGAGTCTACGATGCTTATGTCATCAGGTAGGTATTCCTGGAGAGCGAATTTGTAATTTCTCCCTGGAATACTAGACTCCGTTTTAAAATTTGCTACTTGACCTATGGCATGGACGCCCTTGTCTGTTCTTCCTGAAGCTATTAGTTTTATATCCTCTCCTGTAAGCTTTGATATTGCATTTTCAAGGCTTTCCTGAACAGTCATTACGTCATTTTGTCGCTGCCAGCCCCAATAGGCGGTCCCTCTATACTCAATGATAAGCTTGATATTCTTCATATTCCATCCATTACAAATCTAGATGATATTATAAGTCCGAAAAATACAAGGGAGCCGAAAAGAATTACTATATCTTTTCTATCCATCCTTAATTCATTGAGGCTAGTCCTATCATCTCCACCTCTGTAGCATCTTGCTTCCATAGCAGTTGCAAGCTCTTCTGCCCTCCTAAAAGCGTTGATAAATAGGGGTACTAAGAGGGGCACCAAGTTTTTGGCCCGTCTAAGTAAATTTCCGGATTCAAAGTCTGCCCCTCTTGCCATTTGGGCCTTCATTATCTTGTCGGTCTCTTCAAGGAGGGTAGGTATAAATCTAAGAGCTATAGTCATCATCATAGCTAGCTCATGAGATGGAAGGCCTATTTTTTTAAATGGCTTCAATAGGTCCTCTATACCGTCTGTCAGTGCTATTGGTGATGTTGTAAGGGTTAGGAGGGAAGTTCCTGTAATCAAAAATACAAGTCTTATGCCCATAAAAAAAGCAAAATATAATCCTTCTTTCGTAACAGTAAGTGGGCCTATAGTCAAAATGACTTCTCCCGCAGTTAAGAATATATTGATAGAAAAGGTAATCAATATAATAAACACGAGAGGTTTGAGTCCCTTGACTATAAAACTTAAGGGAACTCCAGATATCTTAATGATTAGTAGTATAAATGCAAGTATAAAGGCATAGGGAATAAAGTTGTTGATAAAAAATAATGATCCTATGAATAGAAAAACTATGATTAGTTTTATCCGCGGATCCAATCTATGAATGATACTATCTCCAGGAAAATATTGTCCTATTGTTATATCTTTAAGCATCGCTCTTACTCCTTAGGTATTTTAGTATTTCATCTCTGCCTTCTTCGACTGTTAAAACAGTTTCTTTTACCTTGTTTCCCTTTTTGTGAAAGGCCCTCATAAATTCTGTTATCTGGGGAACCCCAAGACCCATATTCTTTAATTCATCGACTCTTTTAAATACTTCTACCGTAGTATCATCCATGGATATTTTCCCCTTGTGCATGACAAGAATCCTATCGACTAACCTAGCTATGTCCTCCATACTGTGAGAGACTAGTATAATTGTTATATCATTTTTTTTATAAAGATCTTGAATTTCTCCAAGGATTTCATCTCTCCCCCTTGGATCAAGTCCTGCTGTAGGTTCATCTAGTATTAGTATGTCAGGTTTCATAGCTACTACACCTGCTATGGCTACCCTTCTCTTTTGGCCCCCGCTAAGTTCGAATGGTGACCTATCTTTTAAAGTATCATAATCTAACCCTACAAGCTCCATAGAGTCCCTTACTCTTTCTTCTATTTCTTCCTCGCTAAGATCAAGATTTTTTGGCCCAAATGCAATATCCTTGTATATTGTTTCTTCAAACAATTGATGTTCAGGATATTGAAATACCAACCCTACTTTCTGCCTTATAGACTTTAGATCTGTTTCTTTTTCATTTATATCTATTCCGTCTATTAAGATAGTGCCTGATGTTGGTTTCATCAATCTATTTAGATGCTGGACTAGAGTAGATTTACCAGATCCAGTATGACCGATGAGACCTATAAATTCACCTCTATCAATTTCCACATTTATATTATCTAATGCTTTTTTTTCAAAAGGGGTATTTGGATTATATATATATTTTAAATCACTTATTTTCATAATCATAATAATTCCACCAATTCTTCTATAGATAAGATGTCTTCTCTTATGTCAAGTCCTGCTTTTCTAAGTTCGTAGGCAAGTTCTGTTACTTGTGGAACATCTAAGCCATAGGATTTTACTTTTTCAACTTGACTAAATACTTCTCGAGGTGTTCCCTCCATAACTATCTCCCCATCTTCCATAACTAGAACTCTGTCCCCTTCAACAGCCTCATCCATATAATGAGTTATGAGGACTATAGTCTTTTCATCATCTTTATTTAGCTTTTTTATAGTATTCATTACCTCTATTCTTCCACTTGGGTCTAACATGGAAGTTGGCTCGTCAAATATGATACAATCTGGCCTCATGGCAAGTATACCAGCTATGGCTACTCTCTGTTTTTGTCCTCCAGATAGCAGGTGGGGCGCATGAGTTTTATAGTCTGTCATTTCAACTAATTCTAAGGCTTCATCTACTCTTTTTCTAATTTCTTCTTGTGGAACTCCAAGATTTTCTGGCCCAAAAGCTACATCTTCTTCTACTATTGTAGCTACTATTTGATTGTCTGGATTTTGAAATACCATGCCAGTCTTTTCTCTTATATTCCATATTTGTTCGTCATCTCTTGTATTCATACCCATTACATCTATATCACCACGCGCTGGCAAGAGAAGACCATTCATAAGTTTTGCAAGGGTTGATTTTCCCGAACCATTGTGGCCTAAAATGACTAAAAATTCACCTTTTTTTACTTCTATATCCACATTTTTTACGGCTTGCTGAATACTATCATCAATTAATGATTTATACTCGTATGTTGCCTTATTTATTTTAATCATCACATCATCCATTTCATCCCTCTATTCAAATAAAGACCTAAGTTTAATACTTAATATAATATAGCATAATAAAAATCATTTCACAATAAATAAAAAATAAATATACAAAAGGGACTAAGTCAAAACTTAATCCCCTACTATATTATACTAATTCTAATATTGCTATCTCTGCTCCGTCACCACGGCGAGGTCCAACTCTTAGCACTCTTGTATATCCACCATTTCTTTCTTCATATCTAGGTGCGATTTCGTCAAACAACTTTGTAACGATATCTTCTTCATATACATATGATAAGACTTGTCTTCTTGCGTGTAGATCTCCTCTTTTAGCTAAAGTAATCATTTTGTCTGTCATTCTTTTAGCCTCTTTAGCTCTAGTAACAGTCGTTTCAATTCTTTCATTTTTCAACAGAGATGTCACTAGATTTCTAAGCATTGCTTGTCTATGATCTGTAGGGCGACCAAGTTTTCTTAATGTTGTCACATTTATCCCTCCTTCATGCCTTTTTACTCATCAGATTTTTTTAAGCTTAATCCTAATTCAGCAAGTTTTCTTTGTACTTCCTCAAGGGATTTCTTACCAAGATTTCTTACTTTCATCATATCTTCTTCAGTTTTCTCTATAAGTTCTTCAACTGTATTTATGGCTGCTCTCTTTAAGCAGTTGTAGCTACGTACAGAAAGATCTAGCTCCTCAATTGTCATTTCTAGAACTTTTTCTTTCTTATCTTCTTCTTTCTCTACCATTATTTCAACTTCATTTACATGTTCAGTCAGGCCAATAAACAAATTTAAGTGTTCAGTCAGTATCTTTGCACCAAGAGAAGTAGCTTCATCTGCACTAATAGTTCCATTTGTCCAAACTTCGAGTACCAATCTATCAAAGTTTGTTATCTGTCCAACTCTTGTATTTTCTACTGCAAAATTTACTTTTGTAACAGGAGTAAAAGACGAATCAACTGGGATTTCTCCTACAGATTGATTTTCTTTTTTATTCTTTTCTGCTACAATATAGCCTCTACCCTTTATGATTTCAAGTTCTATATAAAGATCTCCATCTTCATTTACAGTTGCTATGTGATGATCAGGATTCACTATCTCAACATCTGCTCCTGTAATTATATCTCCAGCAGTGATGGTCTGAGATCCTTTAGCCTCTATACGAAGAGTAATTGGATCCTCTCCATATATTTTAGCTGCGATTCCTTTTATATTCAAAATTATTTCTGGAACGTCTTCCAATACTCCAGGAATGGTTGAAAATTCATGAAGAACTCCTTGGATTTTTATGGAAGAAATAGCAGCTCCAGGCAAGGATGACAATAAAACTCTTCTAAGAGAGTTTCCTAAGCTAGTGGCATAGCCTCTTTCAAGTGGCTCTACCATAAACTTACCATAAGATTCGTCATCGCTTAGCTCCATAATTTCAATTCTTGGCTTTTCGATTTCTATCATTAACATTAACCCTCCTTAAAGTTATTTTGTTAATATATGAGGGTGACTTTTCATAAATAATATTATCTAGAGTAAAGTTCAACAATTAAGTGTTCTTCTACTGGAATATCTATGTCATCTCTATCTGGTTCAGCTATTATGCTGCCCTTTAAGTTTTCAAGATCCATATCTATCCATCTCACTGTGTTTCCACTGTGACTTTCAGCTAAATCTTTAATCTTTTCACTTGATCTGCTTTTCTCTTTTATTTCAATAACATCATCAACTGATAAGATTGCTGAAGGTATAGTTGACTTTGAACCATTTACCTTAAAATGTCCGTGCGTTACAAGTTGTCTTGCTTCCGCCCTAGATGATCCTAGTCCCATTCTATAAGCAACATTATCTAATCTAAGTTCTAGTATTTTAAGTAGATTTTCACCTGTTATTCCTTGCATATTATCTGCCATGTTATAGTATTTTAACATTTGAGATTCTGAAATACCGTAAAATCTACGTACCTTTTGTTTTTCTCTAAGCTGTAATCCGTACTCAGTTACCTTTTTTCTTCCTTGACCGTGTTGTCCTGGAGCATAGTTCTTTTTAACTATAGCACATTGATCGCTATAGCACCTATCGCCCTTTAGGAATAACTTCATTCCTTCTCTACGACAAAGTCTACAAACTGGTCCTGTATATCTACCCATCTATTTACACCTCCTATTAAACTCTTCTTCTTTTTGGTGGTCTACATCCATTATGTGGAATTGGAGTAACATCTTTAATCATGCTAACCTCTAGACCTGCTGCTTGTAATGACCTTATAGCTGCTTCTCTTCCTGAGCCTGGTCCCTTTACAAACACTTCAACATTTTTTAATCCGTGTTCCATTGCCTTAGCCGCTGCTTCTTCAGCTGCCTGCTGTGCTGCGAAAGGAGTGGATTTTCTTGATCCTCTAAAGCCTAGTTGACCTGCACTTGCCCATGACAATACATTTCCCTGTAAATCTGTCAAGGTTACCATAGTATTGTTAAAGGTGGACTGAATGTGCGCCTGGCCTCTTTCTATATTCTTACGTTCTTTTCTTCTTACACGTGATCCTTTGCCTGTTGCTTTGACTTTTTTAGTTGCCACTTAGTTTCCCTCCTTTACTTACTCTTCTTAGATACCAATTTCTTAGGACCTTTTCTTGTCCTTGCATTGTTTTTGGTACTTTGTCCTCTCACTGGAAGATTCTTCCTGTGTCTTATTCCTCTATAGCTGTTGATTTCTCTAAGTCTCTTTATATTAAGAGAAACATCTCTTCTCAAGTCACCTTCAACCTTATAAGAGTCAATAATTGATCTTATATCTCCTACTTCTGACTCGGTTAAGTCTTTAATCTTTGTATCTCTATCTATACCAGCTTTTTCTAAGATCTCATTTGACCTTGATTTTCCTATTCCAAAGATATAAGTCAGTCCGATTTCAACTCTCTTATCTCTTGGTAAGTCTACACCTGAAATTCTAGCCATTAAATCGTGCACCTCCTATAATTAATACAATAATAATCTATCTAGATTAGCCTTGCTTTTGCTTGTGTCGTGGATTTTCACAAATAACCATTACTCGTCCATTTCTCTTTATAACTTTGCATTTCTCGCACATCTTTTTAACTGATGGTTTAACTTTCACTTAAATCCCTCCTTGCTACTTGTTTCGCCAGGTTATTCTTCCTTTAGTCAAATCATATGGTGACAGCTCAACAGTGACCTTATCACCTGGCAATATTCTTATATAATTCATCCTTAGCTTGCCAGAAATATGACCTAAAATCTCATGACCATTTTCTAACTCTACTTTAAAAATAGCATTCGGTAAAGCTTCTTTAACAGTACCTTCTACTTCAATAATATCAGATTTAGACATTTGGCGTTCTAACCTCCTGTTCGCAAATTTAGAAGCTCTTATTAAATGGTTCTAAAAGTTTTCTAATATATGCATTATTAATCTTCATTTTATTTTTCAATTTATAATTTAATCCTTCTACAACTGTATTGTAGACGATTAAATGTTTGATTTTTTTCTTTTTGGGTCTATCTAATTTTCTTAAATTACCATCAACAACTAATAAGTTTTCATTGTCTATAATTTCAAGTACTAAGAAGATTTTCCCCTTGTCTCTTCCAGCTCTAGATTTGACTACTTGCCCTATGGCTATCTCGTCACTAGAATCCATTTTTGATTCACCTCTTTATAATAGCACTAAGTCCTATTATATTCAAATAATTATCCTTCTAAAGCTTCCATTATTTCCTTAGATACTTTTTCTATTGGCTGATTC
>JARICQ010000132.1 GCA_029264075.1 Tissierellaceae bacterium
TAAAAGATGCCTTTGAAAATGACAAAGATAAATTTGAACTCTATACAAAGTTACTTTACAATCAAGCACTGCTAATAGAAGGTCTAGAAATAGAAGATCCAGTAGAATTTACGAACAATATATGGAAATTGATGTAATAAAAAAAATATAAAAATGGCAATCCCAATCAAGGGATTGCCATTTTTTTATATCAATACCATATTAGTATAAAGACTTAGAATATGGTAAAATAAAATAAGAAGAATTACAATTCCAAATATTCCCTCAACAATTAAATTTTCGCTTTGTGTAGTTTATACATTGTAATCAGGTTGACTTTGTTATATTAATAAGAATATAGTTAGAGATTTGTTGAATTTATATATATTTTGAAAAAGGATGGGGTTATATGAAAGTTGTAGTAGGTATTTCTGGAGGGAGTGGAGCTATTTATGCTGTATCACTTCTAAAGGCATTAAAAACGATGAATATAGAGACTCATCTTGTTATTTCTACAATGGGTGAATATGTAGTGGACCATGAATGCGGGATAGGAATTGATGAGCTTAAAAAGATGGCTACACATTTCCATGACAATAAAAACTTTGCAGCACCAATAGCCAGTGGTTCCTTTAGAGTAGATAGTATGGTAGTAGTTCCTTGTTCTATGAAGACCTTGGCTGGTATTGCCAATGGTTTTTCAGATGGTCTTTTAACTAGGGCCTGTGATGTAATGATTAAAGAGAGGAAGAAGCTAATTCTAGTTCCAAGGGAAACACCACTTAGCCCCATACATTTAGAAAATATGTTGAAACTATCTAAAATAGGGGTTAGTATAGTTCCACCAACACCAGGATTTTACAATCATCCTCAAACACTGGAGGATATAGTTTTAAATATGACTGGAAGGATTTTAGATATGATGGATATAGATAATAGTTTGGTCCATAGATGGAAAGGAAGATAGGGGGGAGAGAAGTGGAAACACAGATGCTTAGAAAAACACTGGTAGAGATGGATAATATGGGAAAATTCCTCCAATGTGAAAGAGAAGTTTCTACAGTTTATGAACTTGGGGGAGTACTTAAACATTTTGACAACAAGATGCCAATCTTATTTAACAAGGTCAAGGATTATGATATGAGGGTTGCAGGTGGTCTCTATGGAAATAGAGAGATAATCTATAAGCTACTCAATATGACACATGAAAACAGGATATTTAAATTTATGGAAGCAATAGCAAATCCACAAGCCTATAAGGTTCTTGAAAGTGGACCTGTAAAGGAAAATAAGATAAGTAGAAATATTAATCTAGAAAAAATACTACCCATAAGTAAATTCCAAGAAAAAGACTCTTCAAGCTTTATAACAGCAGGAGTATTAGTGATTAAAGATCCTGAGACAGGTAAACACCATACATCTGTTAGAAGATTTCAATCAAATGGAAGAAATGAACTTTCAGCTCTTATAGCCTCTTCAAAACTTACAAATGATTTCCTAAAGCTAGAAGAAAAAGGCAAGCCAATGGAAGTAGCCATTGTTCTAGGCTATGATGCGGAGTTTTTAATGGCAAGTCAAATATCAGCTGAAACTTATGGACTAGATAAATATGAAGTAGATAGTGCCCTAAGGGGAGAGCCACTTGAGCTGGTTCAATGTGAAAGTGTGGACCTATTGGTTCCAGCCTATGCAGAGATAGTATTGGAGGGAAGAATAGTTCCTGGAAAAAGAGAACTGGAGGGACCATTTGGTGAGCTTATGGGATATTACGGTCCGCAAAACCCACATCCAATCATCGAGATAGATTTAATTACCTATAGGGATAATCCAATCTATCAAGTTGCATTTCCATGTAGAGAAGAACACGTCTCCAATGGACTTATAAGAGAGGTAGAAATGTACTATCATCTTAAAAATCAAGTAAATGTAAAAGATGTAAATGTGACAGAGGGTGGAGGATATAGATTTAATGCCTTTGCTTCAATCAAAAAAGAAAAACCAGGGGATGGAAAATCGGCAATTTTAGCTGCGTTAGGATCTAATAGAGATTTAAAACAAGTAGTGATAGTTGATGAAGATGTAGATATATTTGACCTTAGAGATATAGAATGGGCGATTACAACTCGTGCTCAGGCAAGTCTTGATTTTGTAACTATTCCAGGAGCAATAGGCTCTGGGCTTGAGCCATCTCATGGGCTTAGAAATATAACAGATAAGCTGGGAATAGATGCTAGCAAACCTTTAAATGATGAGGATGAAAAATTCGAGAGGGCATGTATTCCAGATTATGAAAATATAGATATAAATAGATATTTCCCAAATATTAAATAGCGAGGTGAAAAGCAGTGAGAGAAGCTATTGGAATGGTAGAGGTAAGATCGTTTGCAGGAGCTATTGAAGCGGCGGATGCAATGGTAAAGGCAGCAAATGTAAGAATTCTAGACATAGAAATAGTAGGTTCGGGGCTTGTATCTGTAACAGTTGCAGGAGATGTTGGAGCGGTGAAAGCAGCAGTTGAAAGTGGAACTATAAGAGCTGGACAAGTAGCAGAGGTAATTTCATCAAATGTAATCCCAAGACCTCATGATGAAGTAGATAAAATATTTTAGACTTATGGGGGTGAAGTAATTGGCAAATCCATTGGCAAGAATAGTGATGGAAAATATAGCTAAAAAATCTAATATAAAAGATGATTCAAAGAAGATGGAATATGATAAAAGAGAAGATCTAAATAAAACTGGGGATTTAGATTTAAAAAGCTTAGATAGATTAGCAGATGAGTTGAGAGGAAATAAAGAAGATAAAAGTTTGCAGATAAATAAAAACAAAAGATCAGACGGAGTAGGAAGAAAAAACAAT
>JARICQ010000137.1 GCA_029264075.1 Tissierellaceae bacterium
CGAGATGGCAGAGTACGATAGAGAAAAAATAATAGAAGAATATGGAGTTACACCAGATAGATTAGTTGACCTCAAGGGTCTGATGGGAGACAAATCAGACAATATTCCAGGAGTACCAGGTATAGGAGAAAAGACAGGACTAAAGCTCCTTAAAAAATATGATACTATGGAAAAAATATATGAAAATATAGATGAACTAAGCGGAAAAAAGATGAAA
Organism: Tissierellaceae bacterium; assembly: GCA_029264075.1. Taxonomy (GTDB): domain Bacteria; phylum Bacillota; class Clostridia; order Tissierellales; family Tissierellaceae; genus JARICQ01. The sequence continues at coordinate 218 of JARICQ010000137.1, forward strand.
GAAAATCTAATTGAGCATAAGAGCATAGCATTTTTAAGTAGAAAACTCGGAGAAATAATAACCAATATAGACCTAGGGATAGAATTTGATGATATAAAAGTTGAAGATGCAAATGCTGAAGAGCTTCTTAAAATATATGAGGATCTGGAATTTAATAGTTTGATAGATAAAATATCAGATGGCGATCTAGTAAAGGAAGAATATATTGCTTGTGAGTACAAGATAATCGACAAATCAAACTACAGCCAGATATTAGAGGATATAAAGGAAGTAAAGAAGATTTCATTTAAATTCATGGTCTCTAGTGACAATTATATAGATGATGATATAATTTCTATTGGAATTAAAACTGATGACAAGTTGACAAATATTTTAACTTTTGAAGATAAAGAAACATTAGAAAAATTTGCAGAAGAATTCAAATCTGTATTTGAAGATAAATCTATAGAAAAAATAGGCCACAATTTAAAGAACGATATAATTATTTTATTTAGAATGGGAATAAGTATAGAAAATATTTCCTTTGATTCTATGATAGCTAAATATCTTATAGACCCAGCCCAGTCTACTTACTCTGTAAATGATATAAGCAAAGAGTATCTAGGATATTATGGTTTAGATGAAGAGGAGCTACTGGGTAAGGGCAAGGGCAAGAAACAGTTTAGCGACTTAAAAGAGACCCAGATTGCAGAATATATCTCATTTATAGTAGAGACTGCCTTCAATGTAGAGAAGAAGATGAAGGGTATAATTGAAGAACAAAATATGATAGATTTATATTATAATATAGAATTAAAGCTTGTAGAAGTACTTGCTAACATGGAGTATTCTGGTTTCTATATAGATGATTCTGAACTCGAAAAAATTGGTGACGAGTTGGATATAGAGATAAAAACACTCACAGACGAAATTCATGAGATGTCAGATAGCGATTTCAATATAAATTCACCAAAACAACTAGGTGAGGTTTTATTTGACAAGCTCGAGCTTCCAGTCATTAAAAGGACTAAGACTGGATATTCGACAAATGCTGAAGTCTTAGACAAGTTAAAAGACAAGCACCCTATAATTGAAAAGGTCTTGAGGTATAGGCAAATTGTAAAGCTTAAATCAACTTATATAGATGGACTTTTAGCCTTAATCAATGAAGATACACATAGGATACACTCATCATTCAACCAGACCATAACCACTACAGGTAGGATAAGTAGCACTGAGCCAAACCTTCAAAATATACCTATCAGAACAGAAGATGGTAGAAAGATAAGAAGGGCTTTTGTGGCAAAAGATGATGAACACAAACTAGTGGATGCAGACTATTCGCAAATAGAACTTAGGGTACTTGCGCATATATCAGATGATCCGAAATTCATAGAGGCATTTCAGCACAATGAAGATATTCATACAAAGACAGCATCTGAAGTATTTGGCGTTGCCAAAGAAGATGTAGATAGTGAGATGAGAAGTAGGGCCAAGGCTGTAAACTTTGGGATTGTATATGGAATATCTGACTATGGACTTTCTAGAGACTTAAATATACCAAGAAAAGAGTCGAAAAAATATATAGAAAACTATCTGGCTAACTATAAAAATGTAAAAAAATACATGGAAGATATAGTAGCTGAAGGAGAAGAAAAAGGATATGTTGAAACCATACTCCATAGAAGAAGGTACATCCCTGAACTAAAGGCAAAGAACTTCAATATAAAATCCTTTGGCGAGAGAATAGCTATGAATACGCCAATCCAAGGTTCTGCTGCTGATATCATTAAGATTGCTATGGTGAGGGTCTATGAAGAACTCAAAAAAAGAGGTCTAAAGTCAAAACTCATACTTCAAATTCATGATGAGCTTATAATAGAGGCAAAAAAAGAAGAACTAGAAGAAGTTAAAGTCCTGATGAAGGATATAATGGAAAATGCAGTAGAATTAAAGGTTCCTTTAACAGTAGATTTAGAAGTGGGAGATAGTTGGTATGACACAAAGTAAAGCTAAACTAATAGGACTAACAGGTGGCATAGGAACAGGGAAATCAACCCTCAGTGATATGATAAGAGAAAGAGGCTATACTGTCATAGATGCAGATAAAATAGCTAGACAGCTAGTCGAAAAAGGTCTGCATGCCTATAGGAGCATAGTAGATATCTTCGGAGAAGACATACTTCAAGAAGACGGAGAGATAAATCGAAAAGCTCTTGGAAAGATAGTATTTAATGATGAAGACCAAAGAATCAAATTAAATAGCATTGTACATCCACACATATTTGATTATATGAAATATTTAGTAGATAAGAATATTGATATGTGCGAGATTATTTTTTTAGATATACCTCTCTTGTTTGAAGAATATGACAATATAAGAGAATATGGGATTATATTTGATGAGATTTGGCTGGTCTATACTGATAGAAAAATCCAAGTCCAGAGAATAATGGAAAGAGACAAGATTTCAGAAGAAGATGCTATATCTAGAATAGATGCTCAAATGGACATAGAAGATAAGAAACATATGGCTTCAGAGATTTTAGACAATAGTGGTAGGAGAGAAGAACTAAAGAGACAATTAGATATACTCTTTGAGAGGGTATGATCTTTGGAGGTATGTGTTTTGAAAAAGAAAAAAACTAAAGGACTAAAGAGGATAATTGGTGCTATTATATTTTTATTTGTATTTGCGGGCTTAGGTTTTTTATACTTAAATATGAAATATCCTATAGGCTACAATTCTACAATAAAAAAATATGCAAATAAATATGATTTAGATCCATACCTAATAGCCTCTATAATAAATGTAGAAAGTAGCTATGACAAAGAAGCTATATCTCCCAAATCTGCCAGAGGACTTATGCAAATAGGTCCCCAAACAGGCGAGTGGGCAAGTGAAGAGATTGGAATAGAAGGCTACACTGAAGAAAAACTTTTTGATCCTGAGACCAATATAATGATAGGAAGTTGGTATTTAGATAGACTTAAGATGGAGTTTGATGATAATCTAGACCATATGCTTATTGCCTACAATGCAGGAAGTGGAAATTTAAACAAATGGCTAGAAAATGAAGAATACTCCAAGGATGGGGAGGAAGTATTTAATATACCATTTGAAGAAACCAGAAACTACTTGGTCAGGGTAAAACATAATTATAAAATATATAGTACTGTATATAAATCTTACTTTGATTCAAATGAAGAAGACAACTCATCTGTGGACATAGCAAATAATGTGAGAACTATAATCAAACAATTAGTTAGATAGAAGAAGAGGTGTAAAAATGAGAAAGAAGCTTATAATTTTAATGATACTTGCACTTACCATGGCAAATCTTATCGGATGTCAATTAGATCAAGAAGATCTAGGTCAAGAGAAAGATGAAGAGCTTATAGAAGAAAAAAAATATAGTCCAGAAACAGGTGGAGAGATCATTTTGCCCCTTACTAACTTCAGTACATTAAATCCATTGATGACAGAGAATAGTAGCTACTATTTTTTCAGCAAGCTGATATTTGAAGGATTGTTTGAATTTGACCAAGATTTAGATTTAGAAAATAAGCTAGCTGAGAGTTATGAGATAAAAGATGATGGTAGGACTATTGATATCAAGCTAAATGGAGATGTAAGATGGCATGATGGTGAAAAATTGAGAGCAGAAGATGTTAAGTTTACAATTGATGCGATTAAATATGCAAGCTCAAACAGTCTATACACGGCTATGTTTGAAAACTCAGTAGGGTCGTATAGGCCTTCAAATATGAGAAGGATAGTAGATGTAGTAGTAGTTGATCAAGAAAATATAAGTATCAAATTCGATACTAGCTTTAGCAACAATCTGGAAGTCCTTACTTTTCCAATCATTCCTAGCCATGTCTTTGGTGGGTCTGGAACTTCAGCCTATCGAAGGGCGCTAGAAATAGAAGACTATCTACCTATAGGGACAGGGCCTTTTAAATTTCAAGACTATGAAAAAATGAAAGAAATCACACTCCTTGCAAATGAAGATTTTAGAGGATCAAGGGCCCATATAGACAAGGTAATAGGAAGAGTATTTGAAAGCGAAGAGGATATTGTACAAGCTTTTGAGACCAGAGAAGTAAATGTAGCTACCACCATAGGTGTTGATTGGGAAAAATATACCCAGGAAGATAGCATAAGGTCTATAGATTTTATATCTTCAAACTATGAATTCTTGGGCTTTAATTTCTCTAAGGATATATTTACTGGAGAAAGTGGAAGGGAGATAAGAAAAGCCATTACATATGCAATAGATAGACAGGGTATAATAGAAAAAGTTTATCTAGGTCATGGGACCAAGGTGGATCTTCCTATACATCCTGACTCATGGCTAAGGTCTGAAGAAGCTGACCAATATGGCTACAATCTAGATAGGGCAAAAAACACCTTAAAATTATTAGAATTAGAAGATACAAATGAAGATGGAATCCTAGAATTAAATGGAAAGGATATATCCCTTAAACTTTTAACAAATACATTTAACCCACTTAGGGAGAAGACAGCAAGTCTAATCAAAGATGATTTGGAAAGGATAGGAATAAAGGTAGAAATATATCCTGAAATTAGTGAGGAGAAAACCGAATACTCAAAGGAAGAAATTGAAAGTCAATGGGCACAAGTAAATGCTGACATACAAAATGGAAAATATGATATAGTATTATCTGGCTGGCAACTCTCACCGATTCCAGATCTTTCCTTTGCCTTTCATAGCGCACAGATTAGAAATGGAATGAACTTTATCAACTATTCAAATGAAGAGATGGATCTAGCGATTGAAGATAGCCTTTTAAGTGGGTCAAGAGATGGAAAAAAAGATTCCTACAAGAGTTTACAAGCATTAATATTAGAAGAACTCCCATACACTAGCCTGCTTTTTAAAAATAAATCACTTTTGCTAGATTCAAAGATAATGGGAGAAATCCAACCAAGCTTTTTTAATCCATACGGGGGAATTGAAAATGCCTATATACCCAAAGAATTTCAATAAATAGTTGTAAAAACCGAATAAATGTAGTAGAATGAAGTTTGTAGGGATTTTCAATCATTGTTTTATTTATCCATGCGAAGGTGGCGGAACTGGTATACGCGCTAGCTTGAGGGGCTAGTGGTGGAAACGCCGTGAGAGTTCGAATCTCTTCCTTCGCACCAAAAACATGCAGCTGCTAGTATATATACTAGCAGCTGCATGTTTTTTGCTTTAACTTGTATGATATTTAACGATTTTAAATCAAAAGAAAGCAAGTGAATGGATTAAAAATGTCTATTTGTATTAGATTTTGATTATTTTACTATTTTTTATAGTTAAAATAGGAAAATACCTTTAAAAGTGTGAATAAATCAAGATTTAAATTGATAAAACATAGACACAATTGATAAAATATTGACACAATTCACTGTTGTATAAGCTCCCAACTTAGTGATATAATAATTGTGATGAAAGAAAATACAGAGAACAATTATAATTCATTTAAGATAAATAAACTAAAGAGGTGGAAAATATGAAACTTGAAAACCTTACCTTTAAGGGAGGAGCTCATGTATCACATCATAAAGAATTTACAGAAAGCAAGCCTATAGAAGTTATGAAGGATCCAGATATAGTCTACATACCATTGCAGCAACACATAGGTGCACCGTGTGATCCCATAGTAGAGATAGGCGATAGGGTAAAAGTAGGCCAAATAATAGGTAGAACTGAAGCCTTTGTATCAGCTCCTATCCATTCCAGCATAGCTGGAATTGTAAAGGGGATTGTAGATGTGACTACGCCTACAGGCGTAAGATCAAAAACTATAGTTATAGAATCCGATGGAACTGGTGAACCATACCAGGATATGATTTCTAGAAACAGTTTGGAAAATCTGACGGCTGAGGAACTCTTGGAGATAATAAAAGAAGCTGGTATTACGGGTATGGGTGGAGCTGCATTTCCTACCCATGTAAAACTGTCACCCCCGCCAGATAAAAAAATCGATAAGGTAATAATCAATGGATCAGAATGTGAACCCTTCCTGACATCTGACCACAGAGTAATGCTGGAAGATCCTGAAAAGGTAATATTTGGATTAAAAATAATGATGAAAATACTAGGAGTTGAAGAAGGTTATATTGGTGTAGAGAAGAACAAGATGGATGCAGTAAAGGCCCTTAGAGAATCTCTAAAGGCAGATGATAATATAAAAGTGGTAACAGTAAAGACAAAATATCCCCAGGGTGATGAGAAAAGACTCATAGATGCAATTACTGGAAGAAAGGTACCTTCAGGTGGTCTTCCTATGGATGTAGGTTGCGTAGTAAATAACTCAGGAACAGCTAAGGCCATGGCAGAAGCTGTTTTAGAAGGTAAGCCCCTCTATGAAAGGGTAGTAACTGTTACAGGAAATGGAATTACTGAGCCAAAAAATTTATTAGTTAAGATAGGAACCCTATTTGAGGAAGTTATAGAGTTTTGTGGAGGATTCAAAGATACTCCAGGGAAGATACTTATGGGTGGGCCTATGATGGGACTTAGTCAATTCTCTACAGAGGTCCCAATCATCAAAGGATCAAGTGGCATACTTGTAATGACAGAAGAAGAGGCAAGGCCAAGGAAAATAAACCCTTGTATTAGATGTGCAAAATGTCTTGAAGTTTGCCCAGTATATTTGCAACCACTCTTCATTTCAGCCAATGCTTTAAAAAATCGATTTGAAGAAGCAGGGGATTATGGGGCACTTGATTGTGTAGAGTGCGGGGCTTGCTCATATATTTGCCCTGCAAATAGGCCACTTACTGAAACGATTAGATTTGCTAAGAGAGAGATCTTATCAAAAAGAAAAAAATCATAAATAGGAGGAAAGATAATGCAAGGAAATACTACAAATCCTAATACTAAGGGATCTTTAGACGATAAGATGCTAATAGTATCTTCTTCACCTCATCTAAGGTCAGATGAGTCCACAAGAAAGATAATGTTAGATGTTGTTATCGCAATGATCCCTGCTATGATAGGTGCTATTTACTTCTTCGGTATAAATGCAATTAAGCTTATAGTCTTAGCTGTTCTATCATCAGTAGTCTTTGAATATATTATACAAAAGATATTCAAAAGAGATCCAACCATAGACGATTTTAGTGCAGTTGTTACAGGGATGTTGATAGCTTTTAATATACCTGCAAATGCACCATGGTGGATACCTATAATTGCATCTATGTTTGCAATAGTTATTGTCAAACAGTTCTTTGGAGGAATAGGGCAAAACTTCATGAATCCAGCCCTAGCAGCAAGAGCCTTTTTAAGTGCATCTTGGCCAGTTATAATGTCAAACTATCCACTTCCAGGTCCAGATGCTATTACAGGCGCAACACCGCTTTCAATAATGAAGTATGGAGGTGGAGAGCTTCCAACTATGATGGATATGTTTCTAGGAAATATTGGTGGGTCTCTTGGTGAAACTTCAGCCCTACTTCTAATAATAGGTGGCCTATATCTCATAATTAGAAAGGTAATTGATTGGAAAACACCAATCATATTTATAGGGACTACTGCTATTATGTTAATGATCTTGGGAGTTGGAACTAGTGAATTACCCTATCATATCTTTGGTGGAGGATTGATACTTGGGGCTTTTTATATGATTACTGATTATTCATCTACACCAATAACACCCTGGGGCAAGGTAGTAGTTGCTATAGGAGCGGGAATGCTTACAGCTATTATAAGAATAAAGGGCGCTTTTCCAGAGGGAGTTTCTTATGCTATCTTACTTATGAATGTATCAGGCCCTTTGATAGAAAAGTTTACAGGACCAAAGATTTTTGGGAGGTCGAAATAAATGAAAGAAACTTTAAAGCTTGGAGTTATATTACTCATTATTACTGTTGTATCCGCAGGAGTGCTTGCAGTGTCCAATGATTTGACAAAGGATAGAATAGACGAAATAAAGATAGCAAAGAGTCTAGCTGCCTTAGAAGAAATCTTTGGTCAAGGCTATGAATTTGAGACTCTTAGTGAAAAAGAACAAGAGGAGATATCAGATGATGCTACTATAGTTGAGATAGTTGAGGCCTACAAGGATGACACTATAGCTGGATATGCCATCAAGACAAAGACATCTGGATATGGCGGAGATTTAGTCGTGCTTACAGGTATATCACAAATTGAAGGACAAATACTTGGGATGAAATTGCTAGAGCACAAAGAAACAAAAGGAATAGGGACTAAAGCTACCCAACCTGAATATGAAGAGGAATTCCAAGGGATAGATGTAGATGAAGAAGCTACAGAGGCCATAACGGGAGCTACTGTTACTTCTACTGGGGTACTCGAAGGTGTAAATATTGCTCGTGAACTATATAAGGAAAAACTTGTAGATTAATCTATGGAGGTAGAAAAATGAACTTTTTCAAGATATTTAAAAATGGTATAGTAAAAGACAATCCCATATTTGTACAACTTATTGGGATGTGTTCTGTTCTAGCTGTATCGGCAACTGTAGTTAACAGTTTTGCAATGGGACTTTCTGTACTGGCTGTATTGGTGGCATCAAACTTTGTAGTATCTATGCTTCGAAATCTTATACCTAGCAAGATACGTATACCAGCCTTTATTGTAGTAATAGCAACTTTTGTAACAATTATAGAGATGTTTATGCAGGCCTATGCACCAGCAATATTCGATGCACTTGGAATATTTCTTCCCTTGATAGTAGTAAACTGTGCAATACTAGCAAGAGCGGAAGCCTTTGCCTACAAGAATCCAGTCCTACCCTCAATAATAGATGGACTAGGAACTGGTATAGGATTTACCTTGGGTATCACAGCACTAGGAGCAGTAAGAGAATTACTGGGATCTGGATCTCTAGTGGGTATAAATTTGTTCCCTGAATCATTTCAGCCAATAGGATTATTTGTATTACCGCCAGGAGCTTTTATAGCACTGGGTATTTTGATAGCTCTATTCAATGTAGGGATGAAAAAGAAAGAAAAGCAAGAATTATTTAAAGCAGATATGAAATAAGGAGGGAAGATAAATGAGTATAATGGCAATTTTAGTATCGACAATATTTGTGAACAACTATGTATTTGCTAGATTCCTTGGTATTTGTCCATTTTTAGGAATATCAAATAAAATGGAAACAGCTGCCGGTATGGGAGTAGCTGTAACTTTTGTAATTACCTTATCTTCGATTATCACATATTTCATCCAAACATATATCTTGGATGTACTGGGCTTAGATTACTTACAGACAATAGTATTTATACTTGTTATAGCATCACTCGTACAATTTGTGGAACTTGTAGTCAAAAAGATATCCCCAGCCCTATACAATGCATTGGGAGTATATCTACCACTTATAACTACAAATTGTATAGTTCTTGGTGTGGCTATACTTAACATAAAAGAGGGGTATAACTTAACACAGACTATATTCAATGGAATAGGGGCGTCAATAGGATTTGTACTTGCTCTCGTCCTTATATCTAGTATACGTGAAAAACTTCAAATCGCAGATGTTCCTGAAGCACTGGAAGGCTTTCCAATAGCCTTAATTACTGCAGGATTAATTTCCATTGCCTTCTTAGGCTTTGGTGGACTTGTTTAGGAGGAGGATAAGATGACTGATATATTAAATCCAATTTTTGTTCTTGGAGGGCTAGGCTTTACTTTTGCAGTTCTTTTATCTATTGCCTCTCAAGTCTTCTCTGTAGAAATAGATCCAAAAGTAGATGAGGTGAGAAATGCACTTCCAGGAGCAAACTGTGGAGCTTGTGGCTATCCAGGATGTGATGGACTTGCACAAGCAATAGTGGATGGAAGATCTCCTGCAAATGCTTGTCCTGTTGGTGGAGATCCTGTAGCTGAAAAAGTTGCAGATATTATGGGAGTCAATGCTGCAAATGTAGATAGGCAGGTAGCTACTGTACTCTGCCAAGGAGACTGTGAAAAGGCAAAGCTTAAGTACAGATATGATGGAATAAAAGATTGTAGGGCCGAAAATATTCTTCAAAATGGAAGCAAGGCATGTTCTACTGGATGCTTGGGTTGTGGAACATGTATGGATATATGTCCATTTGATGCCATATATATGGAAGACGGCATAGCAGTAGTAGATAAAGATAAGTGTACTGCTTGCATGAAGTGCATAGAGGTATGCCCAAAGCAAATAATAGAACTAGTGCCATATGAAAATGAATATATAGTAAAATGTAAAAGCAATGATAAGGGAAAAGAAGTGAGAAGCAATTGTGATATTGGATGTATAGGATGCCAAATATGTGTGAAAAACTGCCCAGTAGATGCATTTGAATTCGAAAATAATTTGGCGAAAATAAAGTATGATACATGTATCAATTGTGGGATATGTGCTTCTAAGTGTCCAACTGGAGCAATATTTCCAGGCAAAGAAAAAACAAAAGCATCTTAAATCAAGAAAAGAGCCAGCTGGCTCTTTTTTTAATCGAATTGTAACTTGTAAATAAAAAACATTAGTGTTAAACTTATAATATGTATTTTAATAAATTGTGATATAGTATGAAGGAATGATTTGATGACAAGATGGGACAAATTGCTAATCATTTTTATTCTAGCTATAAGCTTAGTTTCAATGAGATTTATTAAAAATAAAGCTATAAATGTTGGGAGAAAATATGTTAGTATACAGACAAATGGGGAAGAGATTAAAAAGATAATATTTGACAAAAAAATAATAGGAAAAACTATCCCAATAGAGACTGAATTTGGATACAATTTAATAGAGATTGGCGATGAAAGAATCAGAGTAATAGAAGCAGATTGTCCAGACCAGATAGATGTCAAACAAGGGTATATTTCCAAAACAAATGAGATGATAGTTTGCCTTCCAAATAGGCTTGTAATCGAAATAATCGGATTAGAAGAAGATGGGGAAGTAGACTATATAACATATTAGGATGAGAGACAAGATGAAAAAAACAAATAAAATGATATTTGTATCATTGCTAGTAGCAATAGCTTTAGCGGTATCAGTTCTTGAATCTAGCATCCCCTTGCCAATTGCAATACCTAGTGTTAGGCTTGGGCTTGCTAATGTTGTCATACTAGTATCCTTGGTTATTTTTGGATTCAAAGAAGCCTTTGCAATAAGTGTTTTAAAAAGTGCTCTGCTCATGCTGGTTACTGGAAATGTATCTAGCTTTTTTTATAGCATTGCAGGTGCCATACTTGCATCTATAGCTATGTATTTGATATATAGATATATGTCGAATTTTTTTAGCCTGATAGGAGTAAGTATTTGCGGAGCACTTGCACACAATATAGGACAGGTTGCTATGGCTTCACTTATTTTAAACAATTTAAGGGTATTTTCATATCTTCCGATCCTGCTTATTTTGAGTCTTTTTACAGGATATTTTGTTGGGCTTTCATCTATTTATATTGTCAAAAACTTAGAAAAAAACATTAGATTATTTATATAGATAAGAGGAGAAAAATATGAAGAAAATTATACTAGCATCTGCATCTCCTAGAAGATTTGATATGTTAAAGGAATATGGATTAGATATTGACATTATTTCAGCAGATATAAATGAAACTATAAGAGAATATGAAAGACCAGAGCAGATAGCAATGTCACTTGCATTTGAAAAAGCCTACTCGGTTGCTCTTGATAGAGAAGATGAGCTTGTATTAGGTGCAGATACTATAGTTGTACTCGGAGATAAGATACTTGGAAAACCAAAAGACGAAGAAGATGCTTTTGAAACCTTAATGTCTTTAAGTGGGGAAGAACATAGTGTAATCACAGGAATCAGTCTAATAAGAGGGCAGACCAAGATAATAGATTACGAAACTACTAGGGTTAAATTTAGACAACTAAATAGAGAGCAAATCTTGAAATATATAGATACAAAAGAGCCTATGGATAAGGCGGGAGCCTATGGTATTCAAGGCTATGGAAAGATATTGGTAGAGTGGATAAATGGATCCTATTCAAATGTAGTGGGCCTTCCACTTGTAAAAACTGATTTTTTACTAACTAGATTTTTTGACATGAAAATACTATAGAAAAGCAGGTGTTTATGTGGAAAATAATTTATATTCTGAAAAAAGCTTTACTATCAAAGAACTCCCAGAAACTGAAAGGCCAAGAGAAAAACTATATAGTAATGGTCCAGGGTCGCTTTCAAATGAAGAACTCCTAGCAATCATTATAAGGACTGGTAGTAGAACCGAGTCTTCAGTTGAGCTTTCAAAAAAAGTTCTAAGTCTAGACAATAGAGGTTTGGTATATCTAAGAGATACGACATTAGAAGAATTAATGGAAGTTAAGGGTATTGGAAAGTGTAAGGCTGCTCAGATACTTTCAGCCATAGAGATAGGAAAGAGGATAAATCATCATACAGCATGTGAAAAAGTAAAGATAACTCAGCCAGCTACTGTGGCAAATTTGTTTATGGATGAAATGAGATATCTGCAAAAAGAACACTTCAGGATTATCTTATTAGACACAAAAAATCAAATAATAGCAAAAGAAGAAATATCTATAGGAACTCTTAACGCTTCTATTGTTCATCCAAGAGATGTTTTTAAGATTGCAATCAAAAGAAACGCTAATTCAATGATACTCATACATAATCATCCTAGTGGCGATCCTACACCGAGCAAAGAAGATATTTCTATCACAAATAGGCTGATGGAGGTAGGAAATTTGGTAGGAATCAAGGTATTGGACCATATAATAATTGGAGATAGAGATTATATAAGTTTTAAGGAAAAAAATATAATATAACTGGTAGTGAGGAAGGAGAAAAGATAAATGGGACTTTTTAATGGATTTGTAAAAGATATGGGTGTAGATTTAGGAACAGCTAATACACTAGTATATATAAAAGGGAAGGGAATAGTAGCTAGAGAACCTTCGGTAGTTGCAATTGATAGGGATACAAAGCAGGTACTTGCAGTAGGTGAAGAGGCCAAGAAAATGATAGGTAGAACACCTGGAAATATAATAGCTATTAGACCACTTAAAGATGGTGTGATAGCAAATTTTGATGTTACAAAAAGCATGTTGAAGTACTTTATTAGAAAGGCTACAAAGAGGAGAACTTTTTTTCAGCCCAGAGTAGTAGTTTGTGTGCCATCTGGAGTTACTGAAGTTGAAAAGAAGGCTGTTGAAGATGCTGCAGTGCATGCAGGTGCAAGAGATGCTTATTTAATTGAAGAGCCAATGGCAGCTGCAATTGGAGCAGGCCTACCTGTACATGATGCAACTGGAAGTATGATTGTAGATATTGGAGGAGGAACAACAGAGGTTGCTATCATATCCCTAGGAGGTATAGTTACTTCAAGATCTATCAGAATCGGGGGAGATGAGCTTGACGAGGCTATTGTTGCCTATATCAAAAAGGAATACAGCCTCATGATAGGAGAAAGAACTGCTGAAAATATAAAGATAAAAATAGGAACAGCAGATGCAAATTCAGAAGAAAAGAAATTTGATATACGCGGTAGAGATATGATTTCAGGCCTACCTAAGACTATGGAAATAAGCTCCAAAGAAGTATATGATGCTATGAAAGAGCCTATTTTCAATATAATAGACGCCATTAAATCAACGCTGGAAAAGACTCCACCAGAACTTGCTTCAGATGTAATGGAATATGGAATTATGTTAACTGGAGGAGGGGCACTTCTTGGAAGCTTTGACAAACTTATAATCGATGAGACTGGTATGCCAGTACATATCGCAGATGAGCCGCTTGATTGTGTAGCAATAGGAACTGGAAAAGCACTAGAAAGTATAGATGTGCTTAAAAAATCTTCAAATCAAAATAAAAGAACTAGATAAGTGGTGATAAAATGTCTTTTTTCAATAGAAACAAAGAGAGGATGATGGTCGGAATTGTTGCTGTCATCCTAATTCTTATAGTAGGCTTTACAAGTAGTGCTAGGGCGAATCTAACTGGAGCTGAGATTTTGACTGGGAATTTGCTTACTCCTATCGCCAAATGGACAAATAGAATATCCCAAAATATCAGTGAATCAATAGATGACATTAGAAATTTACCGATTATCAAAGAGGAAAATAAGATGCTAAAAGAAAAAATAATAGAACTTGAAAAAGAAAATATAAGGTATGAGGATATAATAGGAAGAACTGATTTTTTGAAAAGGGAAAATCAACTTTTAAAAGAAACAAGATTCAACCTACTGGAAGCACAAATAGTAGGAAAAGAGCCAGGCAACTGGTTTGATAGATTTACTATAGATAAAGGAACTAATGACGGAGTGAAAAAAGGAGATACTATTGTTCAGGCTATAGAAATTGAACAAGGTGTAGTAGTTGAAGGTATAGTTGGAAGGGTAATAGATGTAGGCTCTAATTGGTCTAAGATCGTAACAGTAGTAGATGAGCTAAGTAGACTTTCTTTTAAGATAGTTAGAACTCAAGACGGTGGAGTAATATCTGGAGGCCTTGACTCAAGTATAACAGGATTCTTATTTGATCATCAAGCTGATATAATAAAGGGTGACAAAATAATGACATCGGGACTTGGGGGAGTTTATGAAAAGGATATATATGTAGGAGAGGTAAGTGAAGTTACAAGTGGAGACAATGACCTAATGAAGGAAATAAAGGTTAATCCAGCAATTGACTTTAAAAAGATATACAAGGTTTATATTATATTAAACAGCAATGAGGGGTAGAGATGACTATATTTGTACTTATTTTACTTAGTCTGATTAATTTTTTGATACAGACTACTATATTTCCATATATAAGCATATCCGGGGTTGTTCCAAATACAGCCCTTATTCTAATTATATGTATAGCCATATATAAGGGCAGATATTATGGAGGTTTTTTTGGATTATTCATTGGCATCATCCAAGATATACTATTTAGCTCTGTAATAGGAATCAATGCATTTATATATTTTTTCTTAGGATATCTTACAGGCATAATGGAACACAGACTGATAAGAAGCAATATAGTTGTACCCGTCTTGTTTTCGATTAGTGGAGTTGTATATTACAACTTTCTTTATTATATCTTTATGTACATCTTATCTAGGAACATACCATTTTTATCCTTTACTAGAAATATTATATTGATAGAATTAATCTACACTGCTATTTTATCCATCCCAATTTACAAGGCCTTTGAATATAAGTTTAGAGAGCCAACTATAAGTTTCGGAAATAGTAAGAGGTGATTATATGAAAAAGATCAAAAAAATATTTAATAGATACAATGTACTCTCAGTTGTCATATTGGTGCTTTTAGTAGCCCTATCCCTCAGACTTGCCAGTCTTACAATAGTAAAGGGAGATTACTATAGGGAGATGTCAGACACTAAGAGGCTTAAAGAAATCCAGGTTACAGGTCCACGTGGAGAGATAAGGGATAGATACGGCAGACTTCTTGCTGGAAACAAGCCTAGCTTTACAGTACAAATTTCAAAGGATGAATTAAGTATAAAGGACAAGGCTAGGAAGAATGAAATATTACTTGGCCTTATAAGGCTCTTAGAGGAGGATGGAGTTAGCTATATTGACAGCTTTCCTATAGATATAAATGTCTTTAAATATAAGGAACTTAATGCTAGCAATCAGATAATCCTTCCAAGTGAAAGAATAATAGACATAATAGTTGAAAACAATTTACTTAGAGAAATAATAGCCTTAAAAGAATTTCAAACTAGTAAAGAGGATCATTTTGATTTCTCTATGCTAGATAGGGCCATATATATCTTAGATGAAAAAGAAATAGAAATATCAGACCCAGCATCTCTTGATCAAATAGTAGGAGGAATTGATCAAGATAGAATAATGATAAGAAAATTAATTGATCATCCAATAGCTAGGGAAAAGGTATATAATCTACTCCATAGCAAGAACTTAGTAGGGAATATATATCTTGAAGAATATTCCATATCATATGATGAGGAATATAAGGATATAAAAAACGATTTAATGTATTCCTTTGAAGATGTAACTATGGAATCTTCAGCAAAGGATGATTTTGTAAATATTGTTAAAGAAACTTCTTTGGAGAGCTTGCTCGATCTTACTAAGGTAGATGAGGAATCCAAAGAGGTATTTGCACCAGGTGAAAAACTTATAGAAATGTTATCTCAAACTAGAGATGTGCCCATAGAAGTTGAATTTAGTCAAGACTACAATATAGTATATAATTATACTGGAGAAAATTTTGTTAAAAAACCTATAGAAGTCTTGATTGATATAGCTAAAGAAGAAGATATTCTAGAAGAATTCATAACTGATGACGAAATCAAATTTTTGGCCCAAGAACAATTGTTGGAAAATGGTATAAATACCAAGATATCTGTTTCAAAAGAATTTGAATATGCTCCTATAAACAACAAAAATAATTGGCTGGGACAAAACAATATAACTGAATATACTAGTGATGAAGAGGTATTTGAAAAGTTAAAAGAAACATACGAAATAGACGATTCAATAAGCAAGTATGAGTCTCGAGCAATATTATTTATGCATGAAAAATTAAACAAGCAGGGGCATATGGCTTACCAGCCTATAAATATAGCCTATGGAATCAAAGACTCAACAGTAGCTCAAATCGAAGAAAAATTGGTAGAATACCCAGGTATCAATATATCTATTGAGCCCATAAGATATTATCCAGAAGAAAGTATGGCCTCCCATATACTAGGGTATTTAGGAAAGATCAGTCAAAGTGGAGAAATAAAAGAATATGTAGATGAAAAAGGATATTCTCCAAATGATATAATAGGAAAGACAGGCATAGAGGAGAGCTTTGAAGATGTACTCAGGGGAGAAAGTGGAATAAAGAAAGTTGAAGTAGATGTATTTGGAAATACTACAAATGTACTTTACTCTAAAAAGTCAATCCCTGGAAATAATGTCTACCTCACAATAGATAGCAAGCTTCAAAAGGTTGCTGAAGAAGCACTGGAAAAGAATCTAAAGGCTATTCAAAGGGGAGGAGTATATGAAAGTGAATGGGGGAATTACAATATAAGGAAGGCATATAGGAACGCAACTTCAGGAGCAGTAGTAGCCATAGATGTCAAGACTGGAGAGACTCTTGCAATGGCTAGTTATCCTTCATATGATCCAAACTTGTTTTCAACTGGTATTTCAAGCTCAGATTGGATGAGTCTTTTTCCAAAAGATGAAAGAGATCCATTGGCACCAAGGCCTCTCTACAATGTCGCTACACAGACAGCAGTGCAGCCTGGCTCTGTTTATAAGATGGTAACAGGTCTTGCAGGATTGGAAGAGGGGATTAGCCCCAACAAGTATATAAATGGTAGAGGATATGTAGAAATAGGAGATCAGACAATGGGATGTTGGATATGGAACCAGAGTAGGGGCATGCATGGAAACGAAAACCTATATGACGCACTCAGAGATTCATGCAACTATTACTTTTATAGCTTGGCACTTGGAGAAAATCAAAGAACAGGACAAGATATAGGAGTTAAGGTAGAAATAGAAGACATAGTAGATCTTTCAAAAAAACTAGGCCTAAATGACAAAACAGGTATAGAGATAAATATTCCTAGTGAGTATTCGGGTGGAGTACCAAATCCACAGAGAAAAATAATACTTGCCAAGCAAAGACTTAGCAATTATTTGAAAAAAAACATAGAAGAGTACCTAAAAGATGGTATAATTAAAAATGAAATAGCAATAGATAAGATGATAGAAGAAATCGTATCTTGGATGGAATATGATGTTCCTCTTACTCGTGGAAAAGTATTTGAAAACCTAGAGTCTATGGACATAGATGCAAGTATAGTACTTCCAGGCAATAGAAGTAGTCTCACAGATACAATCAAATATGACTACTTGAATTTTGCAGGATGGAATATATATGATACATTACAAGTTACCATCGGCCAAGGCGAAAACTCATACACGCCCATTCAAATGGCAAATTATATCTCTACAATATCCAATGGAGGATATAAGCACGATGTTACTTTGATAAAAAACGTGAAAAGCTACAATAATTCACAAATTGTATTTGAAGAAGAGCGTGGGTCTGATAGAATTGACTTAAATAACTATGGAAATCTTGAACATATCAAAAAAGGAATGTTAGAAGTAACTACACGAGGTACTGCAAAATCAATATATCAAGGTTTTCCAATCCAAGTAGGTGCAAAGACTGGAACTGCACAGAAGTCTGGAGTAAATCCTGTAACAGGTCAAAACTATGATGGCTTTGCTTGGTTCGTTGCCTTTGCTCCATATGATGAACCTGAAATAGCTATAGCTACTGTTATATTTCAAGGTGGAAGTGGAGGAAACGCAGGGCCTCTTACTAAAGACATAATAGGAGAGTATTTGGGACTCAACGCAGTTCCAAATAAAGATCTACTGCCTCTTAAATCTAGTTTAGTCCAGTAAAATATTAATTATTCGATATTGGGGGGTAGTTATATAATGAAAGATGATCTAATATCTTTTAAGGGCATAAAAGAAGGTATTTTCATAGATGTACATGGGGATGATCTTGAAAAAATCAAAGAACAAATAGCTAAAAAACTAGAAAAAGACTATGATTTCTATAAGGATACAAAGTTAATAGGCATCAAGGGAGATGAATTATCAGAAGAAGAATTAAATGAAATAAAACTGATACTAAGATATAAATACGATTTAGATATATTGGATATAGAAATCCCTAGAAACATTTTAAAAGAACCAGCAAAAGAAGAAGAGTTTGATATAGAATGTGGAATGACTAAATTTGTGCATGGTACACTTAGGTCAGGTCAAGTAGTTGAATATCCTGGAAATATAGTTATAGTTGGAGATGTCAATCCTGGTGGTCTGATTCAAGCAAGGGGAAACATAATAGTACTTGGAAGCCTAAGGGGTGTAGCCCACGCAGGTATAGATGGGAATTTAGATGCGATAATTGCCTCTTATAATCTTCAACCTACTCAGATTAGAATTGGCAGGATGATTGGAAGACAACCAGATGACGGTATGAAATCATCTAAGTTTCCTGAATTAGCCAAAGTTAAAGGTAAGGAATTGATTATTGAACCCTACCTACCAAACAAATAAACAAGGGGAGGCAAATAAATGGAAAATGAAAAATTAGGTACTGCTATAGTAGTTACATCGGGAAAAGGCGGTGTAGGAAAGACTACTACTACAGCAAATTTAGGTACAGGAATAGCGAAGCTTGGAAAATCTGTAGTAGTGCTTGATGCAGATATTGGACTTAGAAACCTCGATGTTGTCATGGGTCTTGAAAATAGAATAGTCTATGATATAGTAGATGTTGTAGAAAAAAACTGTAGGTTAAAACAAGCCCTAATAAGGGACAAGAGACACGAAAAGCTGTATCTACTTCCTGCAGCTCAGACAAAGGATAAGGATGCTGTGAGTACAGATCAAATGCTTGAACTTGTAAATGAACTTAAGAAAACACATGATTATATAATCATAGACTCACCAGCAGGGATAGAGCAAGGATTTCAGAACTCAATAGCAGGAGCGGATATAGCCATTATAGTAACGACACCAGAGATATCTGCAGTAAGAGATGCTGACAGGGTAATAGGACTTTTAGAATCCAAAGGATTACATAATCCAAAACTCATAATCAACAGAATTCGTCAAGACATGGTTAATCGCGGAGATATGATGAATATGGAAGATATTGAGGACATACTTGCAATAGACCTTATTGGAATAGTTCCAGATGATGAAAATATAGTTATCTCGACTAATAAGGGAGAGCCAGTAGTTGAGGACGAGGATGCTATGTCAGGCAAGGCATATAGAAATATTAGCAGAAGACTAATAGGCGAAGAAGTAGAACTTCTAAACTTGGATGTAGATGAAGAAGGAAAGTTCAGCAAAATAATGAAGCTGTTATTTGGCAAATAGGGGGTGTATTCTTGGATCTTTTTAAGATGTTTGGTAGAAAAAAAGAGCAGAGCAAGAATGTAGCAAAGGAAAGGTTAAGGCTGGTACTTGTACATGACAGATCGCAGTTCTCACCAAAAGTTCTGGATATGATAAAAACTGATGTGATTAAAGTCATATCTAAATATGCAGAAATAAATGAAGAGGAAATAGATATAAAGCTTACAAAAATGAAGAGGGAGAAAAATGGTGGGTCTATGTCAGCCTTAGTTGCTAATATCCCCATAATAAAAATGAAAGACCCAAAATAATAAAATCAATAAAACTCTAACTGCAGTTAGAGTTTTTATATTATATGGAGGAAAAGATGAAAAAGAAAACA
>JARICQ010000159.1 GCA_029264075.1 Tissierellaceae bacterium
GTAATAGCATTTTCAATTAAATTATTTTCTGTATCATCTGATGCTTGACCATCAAACACGTCTACTGTGATATCATCATAATTTTCAGCTTCTTCTTTTACTGCATTTGCCATCCATGCTGCAAAACTATCTGCCTGGGCCCTTGCTATATAAGCAACCCTATATACACCCTCTTCATCTGTAGCCGCATCCATAGCTGGGTCATCATTTCCTGTACATCCAACTGCAAAAGCTAATACTAGTACTAAAAGCAAACTTAATGATATAAATTTTTTCATCCCTATCCCTCCAAATTTTAATATATATCTAAATAGCACTCACTATTTAAATCAATTTATTATTTTACCTTTTTCGTTCTCTTAGTCTTGGCCCATATATCGTAGATAACAGCCAAGGCTATGATTGCTCCTCTTACTACCTGTTGTAGATATGAGTTTACACTCATCATTACCATTATATTATCTAAAAATCCTACTATAAAAGCACCTGCCAAGGTTCCAGTTGCAGTACCTATTCCCCCTGTAAAGCTAGTTCCACCTATTACTGCAGCTGTAAGTGCTTTAAATTCATAGCCTACAGCACCATTTGGGAGACCACCATTCACACGTGACATAAATATAACTCCTGCTATACCTACAAATATTCCATTAATAATGAAAGCCTTCATCTTTGTCTTGTTTACATCAATTCCTGAGGCATTTGCCGCCTCTTCATTTCCACCTATGGCATATATGCTCCTGCCAAAGGCTGTGTTTTTAAGCAAGTATCCCGTTAAAAGAAGTATGATTACTAAAAATATCATTGGATTTGGAATTCCTAATGTGCTTCCCTGTCCAAATTTCACATAATCACCTATTTGATAGATGTTTTGTCCATTTGTATAGAGTAGCGCAGCACCTCTAGCCATGGTCATCATAGCTAATGTCGCGATAAAAGGAGGAGCCTTGAATTTAGTTACCATAAGTCCATTTAAGATATTGCACAATACACTTATTAGTATTGCAACTAGAAAAGCCAATATAAGGGACTCTGTGTTTGTATATACTGAAACCGATATTACCCCTGATAGTGCAAGTACAGATGCTGAAGATAGGTCAAGCATCCCTGATATGATAAGTATAGTCTGTCCAAATGCCAATATAGTGCCAACTGAAATTTGATTTGCAACATTTTTTAAATTGTTTGGGGTCATGAAATTTTCATTTGCAAGCCAGCTCAAGATAAAAAGAGCCAGTAGTACAAAATAAATACTGTACCTGCTTCCGATATTCTTAAATGATAATTTTGATCTTTTCTTTTCCATCTCGTCCTCCTATCCCTTTGTTTGTGAAGTAGCAAAGGACATTATTTTCTCCTGAGAAAACTCTTCTTTTTCAAGTTTTCCCATTATATTTCCCTTAGCCATTACATATATTCTATCGCACATACCAATCAGCTCCGGTAGCTCTGATGAGATCATTATGATACCCTTTCCCTCTTCTGCAAGCTCTACCATTAGCTTATATATTTCAAATTTTGCACCTACATCTATGCCACGAGTAGGTTCATCAAGTATTAAAATCTCAGGTTCAGTAACCATCCACTTTGCCAATATTACCTTTTGCTGATTTCCACCACTTAGATTTTCTATGTTGGTTTCTATATTTGGAGTCTTTACATTCATTTTTTCACAGTATTCTTCTACAGTTTCTACTTCTTCCTTGGTCCTAAGTCTTCCGCCGTATATGAATCTTCTTAGGTTTGATAGGGATACATTTTCTTTTACACTCCTGATCGGTATAATTCCATATCTTCTTCTATCTTCAGATAGCATTACCATCTTTTCTTTTATACTGTCCTTTGGAGATTCTATTTGAGATTTTTTTCCATTTAATACTATTTCCCCGCCATAGTGTGGATCTAGACCAAATAGAGCCCTCATCACTTCAGTTCTTCCTGCCCCCATAAGGCCAGCAAAGCCAATTATCTCGCCCTTTCTTAGATTAAAGCTCACATCCTTAAAGGCCTGGCCACTTAAATTCTTTACATTCAAAATCTCTTCTCCAATTTCTAGGTCCTTATTTGGATAGTTTCCTGCAAGTTTTCTACCTACCATTTGAGCTATTACAGTGTCCATATCGTATTCTTCCTTGGGTCTTGAATCTACAACAGCCCCATCTCTAAATACAGTTATCTCATCTGCAATTTTAAATATTTCATCCATTTTATGAGAGATATAAATGATTGCCGTTCCTCTTTCTCTAAGTTCATTTATCTTCTTAAATAAAATAGCTACTTCCTTATCTGTAATGGCTGATGTTGGCTCATCCATGATGATTATGCCAGCATTATATGATATGGCCTTGAGTATCTCAAGCATTTGAATATCTGAAACTGTCAAGTCTTTTAGTTTTGTAGTCGGAGAATAATCTAGGCCTTCCTTCTTTAATAGGTCCAAGGTTCTCCTTCTAATTTCTTTCCAATCTACCTTCCTGTACTTGTCCTTGGGCCAATTACCTATGAATAGGCTTTCTTCTATGGTCATCTCAGGCATGTAATTTAATTCTTGAAATATCATTGAGATTCCAAAGTTTCTAGCCTCAATAGGATTGTTTATCTTTACTTTTTCACCGTTTATCAAAATATTTCCGCTGTCCTCTTTATATATTCCGTTGATTATTTTCATAAGAGTGGACTTACCAGCACCATTTTCTCCACAAATTACATGAACAGTACCAGCTTTAACTCTAAAACTAACATCATCAAGTGCCTTTACACCTGGAAAAGACTTATTGATATTTTCAACCTTCAACTTTATATCATTGGCCACAGCAAGTCATCCTTTCTTGAAGAATTTTTTTATTCTAATCTCTTGTCGTCTCTCTCTGGATTAAAGATATGTCTATAATGTGATTTTTAATCTCTATTTCTTTTCCATCAATCAATTCAAGAACTAGTTTAACAGTTAAATCTCCAATCTCATTTATATTTTGGTCTATGGTAGTAAGTTCGGGATATAGGAGTTCACATATAAAGCTATTGTCGTATCCGATGATTTGTATGTCTCTTGGTATATGTATGTCTTTTTTCTTTAAATACTTCATTACAGTCGCTGCCGCTATATCGTTAAATACAAATATTCCATCATACTTATCTATATTTTTTATTCGTTTCAAGTTTTCTTCAAGTTTCTTAGTGTTAAAGTCTGTTTCAAACTCCACTATATCTATTCCTATGTTTTTTTCTCCTGCCTTATCTAAAAATCCCTTGTATCTTAATTCTGTAGCCTCGAATATCTTTGGACCTTTTATGTGAAGTATATTTCGACATCCTCTTTGGTAGAGATGACTAAAGGCAAGTTTTCCACCCTTGTAATTGTCTGATGAAATAGTCAGTATTGACTGATCAATCTCACTTTCAAATGAAACAACTGGGATCTTAGTATTTAGGTACTCTTCTTTTAACTGTGCTCTTGAAGCAATTATTCCGTCAACCCTATGACTTTTAAGCACCTCCAAATATTCTTTTTCTCTGTCTTTATTATCCTCAGTATGGCAAAGAAATATAGTATATCCGTATTCATTTAGTCTATCTTCAATTACAGTTGCTAGCTGATTGAAAAAAGGATTGGTTATATTTGGGATCATAAGGCCAATTGTCTTTGAACTATTTGTAAATATGGCCCTAGCAAGTGCATTTGGAACATAGCCAGATTTGTCTATTTCTTTTTGTATCTTTGCTCTTACCTCTTCACTGACATATCCGGTATTATTTATATACCTAGATACAGTAGCTATGCCTACTCCCGCTCTTTTTGCAATTTCTCTCATATTAGACATTTTTTATATCTCCATTCATATTTTACGAGGTATGGAACATGTTCCATTATATTTAAAAAAATTATACCATATTAAAATAATACTTGTCAATAGCGGGCTAAAGTGCTATACTCTGGGACAGATTTGTCCCTGACTTTGATTTTAAAAATCCCCTAAGGATTTTATAATCATTAGGGGATTTTTCATTGTATCAAATAAAAAACCAACAAGTGTAGGGGATACATTATATAAAACAAGGCTTGTAAGATCTTGTTTCTAGGACCTAATTTTCCATTATAAAAGTATATGAGTATAAGGGAAAAGACAGCAAATTGTTGGGTAAATCCGACCAAGGCCAGATTAACTACTAGCATGACCAAGCCGACCTTAAGGAGTCTCTCCTTCTTTTCCATATCCCTAGTATAGTAGAAGGAGAGTATATATACGATACCTATAAAGCTATAGTCAACAAATAAAATTGTCGCCACTAACATGGCTACTATTATTACAAGTGTTTTATTTAGATTGTAGTCTTCACTCTTATCTAAAAAGTACATGGTCACAAGGCCAATAAAGAGAGTGAAAAATATATTTTGATGGCTAAATTCAAGCCCTCCCCTAAAGGCAAGATCAAAGGGGATTTCAGATATGAGAGCGAATAGAAGTAGCCTTCTTGCATATTTTTTTACATCTCTTGTGTGAAGGTAGCCTTCTACAAGCAAAAATGCATATATAGGAAAGGCAAGCCTTCCTATTATCCTGTATTCTGTAACCCCACTTTGGAATATTGCTCCGTAGTGGTCTATTATCATAGTAACTAATGCAATTAGTTTTAAAACAAATACATTCATAGAGCTTCCCCTTTATTTTAAATATGCATCCTCTTGTTTATTTCTTCCCTTATCTCCCTTCCCTGAAATATAAATATGGCAGAAAGAGAGATTATACTAAAGCCTATGCTTATGATAGAAGGATACACGACATCCACAAGGTCAAAGGCAATAAAGATTATGGGTATTATTCCAAATAAGCCATCTATAAATGCATAGGTAACATAGTCTCTAATGCTCAGTTTCATTATCTTTGCAGTTATATACATTATAAGCATGGCAGATACAGATGCTATAGGGATCACATAGTCTAAAGACCAGCCCCTCCAACCAGTATTATAGTCCCAAAATATAGCTAAAACTGAAATGATAGCCACCTGCCAGATTATTTTCTTGGGTATATGGTATCTCTTTTGGACTACTATAATTAAGCCAATCCACAGGCTTAAGATACCAAATACAAGTAATAGTGGCCAGTTTATGGTGCTTGGAAAGATCATATTGATTCCAAAACTAACTACCACAGCTACTATTGAGATAAATATCAATATCCTGATAGCTAGATTGCTGGCATAGAAGGGTGGTATGTCAGGAAATACATCCTCGCTTTTTCCTAGTGTTTTTTTGTCTAGGACATTTCCACAAAGTGTGCATTTTTCCCTATCTTCTCTTATATAAACCTTGCAGTAATTGCAGTATTTCATATCTACACCTCTTTTATATGTTTGAACTTATCTCTACTTCTACCTCGCGATTTGAAATAAATTGAAAGAATATCCTCTGTATATCAGTTTCTTCGTAGGGCGAGGTAAAGGTAATTACCAGATTGTCGCCATAGGAGCAAAATGTTATCTTGGGTGTTTTGGCGCTCACACAGATGCTAAACTGTTTTATATACTTTTCAAATTCTTCATGGGTTTTTATTCTTCCGATATTTGATATAGAGGAGCTTATCTTTCTATCATTTAACTTATCTGCTATTTTCATGAAAAAATCCTTTAAGACAAGTGGAACTACCCTAGCTACTGGATTGTTTTCAAGTTTCATAAATCTTGCAAGCTTTCTCTGTATGCTCTCTTCTTCCAGGTTTTTCTTAAATTTCTCATCTACATAAGTCACTATATCTTTAAACTTGTCGCTCTTCTTTGAAAAGTCATAGCTTATATTCATAGTAGTAAAGAAATTCCTGGCTGTAGCAGAGTTGTAGTAGCCTCTTAGATTGATAGGTACAGAAAGAGTTACTGGTTTTCTTCTTTTTTTAATGGGCATATCCATATAAATTGAATAGAGAAGAAGTGAAGTCAAAAAAACTGTCAGACTTGTCTCGTATTCTCTAGAAATATTTAATATACTCTTTACAGACATAGCCCCTTCTATTACATTCATCCTATTTGAGTCTAGCCTCTTTCCACGTATCATGTAGGCTGCCTTGCTTTTTTCTTTTTTCCGATTTTTACTGCCCGCATTGGGTAGGTAGTTTTTCCCAAAGCTATCGTCCATCTTTTGGCTGATAGATGCACTGTGTTCTATACTTGGTATCTCTTCTCCGAATTCATCTTTGTAATTGTATTTTATATAATAAAAGATCAATGTCTCTAAAAACCATATGGCACCTGCACCGTCCGAAAGAGCATGGAATAGTTCAAAATTGATTCTCTTTTTATAGTAGGATACCCTAAATAAGAGATTTCTTCTGCCTTCTATATATATCGGGGCACAAGGTTCTGTGCTTTCAAGCTCCACCTCTGGTTTGATATTGCTGATTTCGAAATAATACCAAAAGAAACCCCTCCTGAGTACAGAGTGGTAGATGGGAAAACTCTCAAGTGTTATATCTAGGGCTCTTTGAAGGGGTATTGGGTCTATATCCTCATATAGCTCTGCGGATATCCTATAGACCTTGGTATCCTTGCTACTTACAGTTGCTGGAAAGATCTTTGAA
The DNA here is from genome assembly GCA_029264075.1 of Tissierellaceae bacterium. GTDB lineage: Bacteria > Bacillota > Clostridia > Tissierellales > Tissierellaceae > JARICQ01. Next base: position 6,570 of record JARICQ010000159.1, read on the forward strand.
GCATTGTCAAGTCTCTTCCATTCTACTTGATCTTTTTTTTCTTTAGCTTTCATGTCATCACCTTTATTCC
>JARICQ010000009.1 GCA_029264075.1 Tissierellaceae bacterium
CTAATAGCCCTATCTATATCCTCTTCATAGGCTATGCTAATATTTACAAGGGCACGCATGGAGCCCCTAGTCCTATTTGTGACTACTTGAATCTCTCCATTTGGGATTATATGGAGTTCACCGTTGAAGTCCCTGAGCCTAGTAACCCTCATTCCAAGCTCTTCTACAATACCTTCAAAGCTTGAAATCTGTACATAGTCCCCAACTGCAAACTGGTCTTCAAGAAGTATGAAAAAGCCAGTGATTATATCCTTTACAAGGGACTGGGCACCAAAACCTATGGCAAGTCCACCCACCCCTGCTGTAGCTAGTATGGATGTAGTCGGCACCCCAAACATATCCAGTATCATCAAGCCCCCTATAAAATAAAGGGTATATTTTACTAGTTTTTTGAGGACCAAGCCTATTGTATTTGCCCTCTTAGTGCTTATAAAGTGTTTTTTCTGATCCTTATCCTTTAAGGTTCTATTGATTATTCCATTGACTACTGAAATGATTATGCGGATGGAAATTACTATGATTAAAATAACTATAAGTTTTCCAAAAATGTTTAAATCTCCAGATTCATCCTTAAGATAAAGGTCAATCATCTCTCCTATATTAGGAATTTGCAAAATACCATCTCCTGTCTAAATAATTTTTTCTGCACTGCTCTTTTCCCTGCTCTTTATATACTTATACACACTGTCTATCTTTATTGTGCCCTGGGATATTACATCTTCAACCATATATAGATGGTCAAGTTGAAAGAGTATGGAAAGCCCACAACTCTTAGTTATCTCCCTTGGAGTCGGGATGGTTTTAAATTCAAGCCCCCCATCCTTTAAAAGATCTTCGGCCTGAATGGTGTGATGTGTAGATTTAAAGGTAATCACTCCGTAAACTTCACTTTTCATATTTTCCCCCTAGCCCAAATTTATTGTATTGTTTGAATTAGCCATCTTTTCATAGATCAGATACATATTTCCAATCTCTCCAACCCTTAGCTGCTTCTCTATCTTGTAATAGTCTAGGCACATGCCGCAAGCTATTATCTCTACTCCTTCATCTTCCATGGCCTTTAAATCGTCCAATGCCTTTGAACCCTCACATGCCAGATAGACTCCTGAGTTATATAAGACTATGGTCCTTGGCCAAGGGTTAGTCTCTCTTACTGTGTAGATAAGGCTGGTCATCAGCCTTTCACCTAGTGCTTCTTCCCCATCTCCCATTTTATCTGAGCCTATAGCCAAGGTCAAATCTTTAAAGAGATCAGGTATACAAGTAGCTTGAGTTTCAACTTTTCCATCCTTGGATATATTTACATAGTATTCATTTTCCTTAGCCATATCCACAGTGAAGGAGTAGCCATAAGAAGTCGCAAGCTTTGAAACATTGTCTTTTGAAACTTCATTGTCTACTATTGTAGTGACTAGAGTATTTTCTTCCTTGTCCAACTCTTTTTTAGTCAGTATAACAGGCCTTGGACATAGTTCGCCTCTTGCATCTATTTCTTTTTTCATATTAATTCCTCCAATATTTTAGTATGACTATATTATACTATTTTAAGGGCTCCCTAAAGAAGCTTATAGATAAATTCTATAAGGATAGGATCCATATAGATAGGCTTTATTTTAAAACTAGCCTATATATATCAAGTTTATCTCCATTTAATATTAGAATATTGGGCCCGCTAGCAGATAGAAGATCTATCTGTCCACTATGGGACATTTTTTCCTCTCCATCTGATAGAAGGACCAGGCCAGCTTTTCCATAGACAAGCATGTCCTTATTGAAGGGAAGGATCTTTTCATAGTCACTTGTAAAGCTGATCTTATCTACAAGCTCTCCCTTGAAATCTATGATTTCCAAATAATTGCTATAAAGTATATAGATATCTTCATCTATATAGATATCCTTGATTATATTAAAGGGCTTTGACCAAAGCAGCTCACCTTCTCTTATAGAGTAGAGGGAGCTATCAGATATGGAGATAATGGTATTATCCCTTAAGACCTTGTTGTAAATCAAAATTTCATCAGCTATATCAAAGCTATTTAAAAGAGTATTATTCGACCCATAGAAGAGAAGCTCAGACTTAAGTCTATCCTCCTGTAAATTTAGCAAGGAGACAGCATAGCTAGAAGCTGAGGGGTGGAGTCCATAGTTTATTATGCTCTTATCCTCAAAGGAATGGTCGCCTATAAGTACATCCTTATCATCGTAGATGTATATATTTTCTACCCCTTCAGACTTGGTGTGGTAGATGGTATTTTTATCTTCTTCCCTTAGGGCAAAGAGGGATTTTTCAAAGTCCTTTTCCTCTTTAGTCTGGCCATCATGGTCTAGCTTATATACTTCACCGCTAGCACTATCCCCTATATAGATGTAGTTATCTCCAAAATGCACTAGTGGATCTTCAAAGTCTAACTGGTTTTCAGATATCAACCTTCCCTCCATATCAAAGGAGGAAATCATATTTTCATCAAACAAGTATATATTGTCAGCGTAGACTTTCATCTTTGACGGGCTAGTAACATTTATGGATGTTACTAGCTTAAGTTCTTTTTCACCATCGCTTACTGAAACAATTAAGTTTTCAAGCGACTCTCGATTATCTTCATTGATTAGAAAAATTAAAGATATTAGTATGGCAAGGAGAATAAAGAATATAGATACTTTGTATTTTTTATCAACTGACGCCCAATTCATCATCTCATTTCCTCCTATATAATCTTCTCTCATTAGATTGTATAGCATTTTGACCTTAAATTCCACAAGTTTTTAGAGAAATACTACTTGCATAGACTCCTGCCTAGTGATATAATGTTTTAGTATCCTTGCTCTATATTAATAGAGCCGATAGTCCACAAGGAGGTGAATTATATGAGAAAATATGAAGGAATGTTTATCTTTTTACCAAATGCTGAAGAAAAAAGAGTCCAAGTAATGGAACGTTTAAAGGGCATTATTGAAGAAAATGGAAAAATTGATACAATTGATGAATGGGGAGATAGAAAGCTAGCTTACTTAATAGATGATATTGGTGAAGGTTATTATGTTTTAGTTAACTTTCAAGCTGATGCAGAAGCTATTTTGGAGCTTGAAAGAATTTCTAAGATTTCCGATAACATTATGAGATACATGATCATTAGAGACGAAGATTAATCTAAGGAGTGAGCAAGGTGAATAATGTTGTATTGATTGGAAGACTTACGAGAGATCCTGAACTTAGGTATATACCTTCAGGAACAGCAGTAGCTAATTTTAGCCTGGCTGTTGACAAGGGACTTTCTCGTGAAAAAAAGCAAGAGATGGAGTCCAGAAACCAACCTACAGCTGACTTTATAAATATAACTGTTTGGGGTAAGATGGGCGAAAACTGTGCTAACTATCTTCAAAAAGGTAGATTGGTAGGAGTAAATGGTAGGATACAAACTGGTAGCTATGAAAAAGATGGAATCAGAAGATATACCTTTGAAGTAGTAGCCAACCAAGTTGAGTTCCTAGAATATGGAGACAAAAATACCAATAGATCTGAAGGATTTAGTGGCGGCCAAGATAGTAGCTCAAACTTTGAAGGACCTGAAGGCTTCCATCCTACTGACGACAATGACGATATTCCATTTTAAGAAGGAGGTAAGAAGATGCAAAGAAGATTTAAACCAAGAAGAAAAATATGCT
>JARICQ010000039.1 GCA_029264075.1 Tissierellaceae bacterium
TAAAGATATCTTTAAGTCTTCTATTGCTCCCTTGAGGCCAATATTTACATCTCCCTCTAAAACAGATGTAGCAGCTTGACCCTGCCCAACAAATGTTGGGCAGGTGTCTAGCTGATCAAAGGCATTAACTACTGTAGTTGTACTTCCTATCTCTGCTACTAAGAGATCAATCTTCATTTTGCATCTCTCTTCTCTTCTCAACTAAGAAAGTTGCTACATGTTCTCCCTTGGTACCTCTACCAAATCCTGCATCCATACCAGCTTCAACAGCTAGTTCATTAGATACTTGTGTGCCTCCTCCAATGATAATTATCTTGTCTCTGACACCTTTTTCTATTGCCAGTTCATGAAGTTTTTTCATATTCTTATAGTGAATATCATCATGGGAGATAATAGTTGAAGTAAGGATGGCGTCTGCATCTGTTTCTATGGCAGCATCTAGAAGTTTTTCAACTGATACTGATGTACCTAATATCTCACTTTCTATTCCATACTTTTCTATTCCACCGTGTTTGATGTCTATTATTTCTCTAATACCTACAGAGTGTTCATCTTCTCCTACTGTTGCTCCTACTACTTTCATAGGATTTTCGCTAATATCTGCTCTAATTTCATCTTCTGACATTATCTTTGGTTTAGGTGGTATAACTAGATCATCAATGTCAATTGAAAAATCTATCATACCCTTTAACTCTATTCTAGTTCCTTCAGCTTCCTGCATTATTTCCTTTTGAATTACCTCTACATCTTTTAATCCCATTTTCTTTCCAATTTCAATTGCAGCAAACTCAGCTGTTCTTTCATCTGTTGGTAAGAAGAGTGTAATTAATATTATTCCATCTCCCAACCACTGGACTTCTGGCTTTATCTTGGAAGATTTTCTTAGCTCTTCTACCTCTTTAAGCCTTACATTTACATTATCATTTGGATCTAATTCATCTATGAATATAATCTTTGAAGGATCTTCAAATGTTCCTCCACCTATTAGTTTGGCTGGATCTTCGACAAATTCTTCACCATATTGCGCCACATTGTTGTAGCCAAAGTGAGCAGTTACAGGAGCCATATAGTCTTCATCTCTTTCATATACTGTTCCTTCTCCTACCCCACCGTCAATTTTTCTTATTATGCCGTCTCCGTTTCTCTCAGGATAATATCCAGAGTCTACAAAGAAACCATCTTCTACTGCTTCGAAATATCCACCATCATCTATCATCTCTTCCATAAAGAGTATTGCTCTTTCTTTCAACTCTCTTACCTTGTCTGCTAGTTCTCCAGTATCTCTTTTGATTTCTAGCATACTTGTAAGTCCATCCATTCCTGCAAAGGCTTGCTTGGCAGTATCTATAGCTTCAATGTTGTATATATGCCATGGAACATTTCGCCCTTCATCAGGTGTGATAGTTGACTGTATCTCTGCTCTTGTAAGTTGAGAAATCAACAGATTGAGTACATGGGTTACGGTAGCTTCTCTAGTTGAAGCTTCCATGTATTTGGTGTTCATTTGAGCTCTCATCTTGTAATCTCTAAACAACTCTCTAAGAGCAACTGCATAAGGAAGGTCTAATCTCATACAAGGTGCTGGTGGAGCTGTAGGTGGTACTGTTGAAAGACATATATTTTCTTTTTTTATACCAGCCTTAACTGAGAACATGGAGTTAATTCCGTGTTGTACCATAAGTTCAGGCATTACTTTCCAAGCCTCTCTAGCTGTTGCATTTGCATTGTGAGCTCCATCTATTTGAGCAATATTTGCCCATCCTAGTATACTTTTCGCTTCAGCTGCATCTACAAATGAACGAATCATATTTATATTTCTATAAAGAACATTATACTGTGGATCCTGATGAGCTCCATTTACACCTTCTTCTGCAAACATTACTGCATACTCAGGGCCTGCTACACCAGATACATATGAATGATAATTGATAGGTCTTCCTACTTCATCCTCTATAAAATCCAATGCTTTTCTCTGTGCCCTAACTTGCTTTCTAGTAATCGGGATTCCACCAATACCTTGTGGAGTTCCTTCGATAAGATTTTCAAAGTGGGACTGTCCTGCAGTTCGTATTACCATCAGATGGTCTGCTCCGTGCCATGCTGCCATTCTCATTCTTCTTATATCGTCTTCAAATCTACCTGAAGCTATCTCTGTTGTAATGACAGATTTGCCCTGAGGATCAATATCATCAAAATATTTAGCTGCTGGAAGTGGCTGGCTTTGATCTAGAGGTTCAGACATATCAAAGTATTCAAATTTTCCTATTTGTCTTTTTTCTTCTGTACCCTCTCTCCAGTGCCATCCTCTTCTTCTTGGCCTGTATTTATCGATGTCTTTTAGTATATATTCTACATCTAGCTTTTCATTTCTTTTAAGTTCCACTAGTTGGCACCCCCTTTGAATATGGCAACTGCATCGTCCCACAGCTCACCGTCTATTAATTTAAGTCCAACTTCTCTTATTTCCATGTTTTTTTCCTTGGAAAGTCTGTAAAGTATGTTTCCTACACCCTTTCCTATTATACCTCTATCTATTGCACCATCAACTATTGTTTTACCTTCAATACTTGAAAATCCCATTCTAAGAAGTACTGATCTTTCAATTGATGGAGATGTGTTTTTTCTCGCTAATTCAACTATTGGATCTACTAATTTCTCAGTCAAATCCCAAAACCTAGCTTCAAGCTCATCTTCAGTTAAATCAGCTAGATGTTTTCTTCTATTTTCAAAGTCATCTGGTCTTTCTAGTCTCATCTAATATTCCTCCTAGTTTACTAATATTTTATGTCGAGTTCATCTAATGCTTCTTTTACAAATTCAGCATCAGAATTAATTTCTTCTGCAAGGAATTCTATATTTTCTGCATCAACAAAGTCTGTCGGGAAGTGTCTTAAGGCATTTTTTATTAGTGATTTTCTTGTTCTAACCAAGTCTATTTCTTCGACGCTTATATATGATGGATCCTTTGGAAGTATAATTGTTTCTCCTGGTACTTCTTCAGATGTATCTCCAATTAGTATTTCTATACCATTTTCTCTTGCAAATGTAAGTTGAGGATTTATATGCTTTCCTGCTCCTGTATATTCAGTTTCCTGTACTACAAGTAATTGGTCTTCATCCATTTCTTGAGCTATTTGGAATGCTGCTGCAAGAGATGTATTTCCTGCTGGTCCTCTTTCAAGTCCTTCTATTTGAGCTAAAAGCTCTGTCATGTAAAATACTGAACCCTGTCCTACTGTTACATATCTATCCATATATCTCAGAGGTCTAGCTGCTGATCTAGGAACGTCTGATCTATCTGGCCATGTAGTAAACGGTATTCCAAAGCCAGTATGTCCTGTTGTAAATGATTTTCTATTAAATTGCTTGTCTGATGCCATATGAAGTCCACTTAAACTAACACTTGCTGCAATTATCTCAGTTTCAGCTCCAGCCTTGATCATTCCACGAGCTGTTCCTGTTAGGTTTCCTCCACCTGCATTTGTAACTACAACTGCATCTGCATCTCTTCCTTCTTGCTCCCTAAACTCCATAGCTAATTCGTATCCTAATGTTTCAATGCCAGCTATTCCATAAGGAGTATAGAGTGATGCATTAAAGTATCCTGTTTCTTCTAACATTACAAGGAAGGTATAGAAAAGTTCAGGTCCTACTGTAAGTTGAACTACTTCTGCTCCGTATGATTCACATTTTCTAGCCTTTTCTATGATTTCTGGTTGACCTTTTCCTTCTGAGTCATAGCATTCTTGTACAATTATACATTTCAGGCCCAACATTGCAGCTTGAGATGCAACTGCTGCACCGTAGTTTCCTGATGTAGCTGCTATTACTCCCTTATATCCTAATTTTTTTGCATGATAACATGCAGCAGAAGCACGTCTTGCCTTGTAGGATCCTGAAGGGTTACTTGCTTCGTCTTTAACAAATATTCTAGCTCCCTTTCCTTCTGGTGCAAAACTTCTTGCAAGGGCAGTAATGTTTTTAAGCTCAAGTAGAGGAGTATTACCTACACCTGTAGTTTTTTGAATATCTATTATCTCTTGGAGACTATATCCTGTTTCTTTCATCATTCTTTCAAAATCAAATTTCATCTGACCTGATTCAAATTCCTCGTAATCTATACCTACTGCTTTTTTCATTATCTCTGGTCTTCTTGCCATGACAGCTTCATAACTCATATCTTTAGTCATTATTTATTCTCCTTTCCTAAAATCTCTCTTGCTTGACGTCCGATGTACAATAGCTCTGGTACAGCCTTTCCAAAGTCATGTTCCCAGAAAGGATTTACTTCTAGTAACTTACCTTCCATTGTTCTGCCAATATATGTTTCTACCTTTACATTATCACCTATATTTGCTTCTTCATCTATCAAAAATCCTTTGGCCCAAAGTTCTAATGGTACCTTTTGTGTATCTTCTGGTATATTAGTAGCTCTTTCTCCTACCTCAAGTACTACATTGTAAATTCTAACCCAATCTCCACGTTTTGCATCCATTTTTTTACCATCCTTTCATAATATATATAAATTAATAAAAATACAGTGAAGAGCTTATAACCCTTCACTTTTTTATTTTTTTAATCTTCTATAAGGTCTCTCATATCACCCATAATAGCTCTAGGTATTGGTAGATCTATCATTGTCTTTAAGCCAGGTCTTGCATTGATTATATTTGGAATCATGTTAACAGTCATAGCAATAGTTCCAATTCCTCCTGGAACTTCTGGTGTGATTGACATATTGATGTTTGGATTTCCCTTTATAGTAATGTAATCTCCTGTAGTTCCTCCTTCAAGTTGTGGTTCTACCTGTTGTGGATGAAGCATTTCTATCTTCATTTCTCCATCAACATATCCGTAACCTTTCATATTGCAACCTGCTACATCTCCTGGTTGAACTTCTGCATTAGGAGCTTTCCTGTATACAGATGATACGATTGGTGCTCTAGTAAGCTTTATGTCATCAGATAATTCCCAACCAAGTCCATCTGCAATCATTGTAATTGTTTCTGGGAATCCAACATGGCCATCTAGATTGTCTTCTTCTACTCTTTTGTTGAATTCATCAACTGTGATTCCTACACCCTGTCCCTTCATTACAGCTGGTCCAAATGGTGAAAGATTGTTTATTCTTTCTGCTTTGATGCTTTCAACATCTATACATGCACCAGTTAGAGTTAGAACAAGTAAGTCCATTATAAGTCCTGGATTGATTCCAGTTCCTAAAACTGTAACTCCGTTTTCTTTTGCTAATTTATCTATCTCAGCTGTTAACTCTGGCTCTTGAGCCTTTGGATATGCCATCTCTTCTGCTGTAGATACAACATTTATCTTTCTTTCAACACAATATTTTATTTTTTCAAAATTGTCTTTTGTAAAGGAATCCGTTCCAAGAACAACTATATCTGCTGCTCCCTCTTTGATTACATCTTCAAATGAGCCTGTAGCTAGATCTTCTCTGTCTCCTCTTTCCATATCTAAGAATTCATACATGCTCTTTCCTATCTTGTCTCCTCTTACAACTGCTCCTACTACGTCGACACCTTTTTTATTTAGCAGCATTTCTGCAATTCCTTTTCCCATAGAGCCTAGGCCCCAAACTATTACTTTTACATTTTCTTTTCTCATACGTGCACCTCCATAGAATTTTGGTTACTATACTAATTGTTTATTAACTTACTATCTAGTTTAATGCAATATTTATGCCAACTAATTTTGCTGATATTAAAAGCCTTCTATTTGCCATTCTACAGTATATTATATCATATTTTGAAATAAATGCACATTTTATAGGCATTTATTTGGATTTTATCATTATTAGTGCAAACATTATTGCAGTTATTAGCAATAATATTTGCACTATAGTTTATACTTTTTTAATTTATGCTGGAGGGTTTGTCTTTTTATCCCAAGTTCTTCTGCCGTTCTAGATATGTTTTTTTTGTTTTTTTCTAATGATTCTTCTATTATCTCTTTTTCAATTTCATAAAGTGTCTCTGGTAAGCTCTTTTTAAAATTATTTTCCGAGACATCTTCAAGAAATCTATTTTTAATAGCTTTATCATCTATCTCCATAAGATGTAGGGAGGATATAAAATCCTCAACTTCTAATATCTCTCTTTCGTCTGATACTATGTTCATACCACTTTCAATTATATTTGAAAGCTCTCTAACATTTCCAGGCCAATCGTGTTTTGAGAGTAGTTTTTTAGCTTGAATAGATATGGTTCTTATTTTTTTATCTAAAATTTTATTATATCTATCTATAAAGTATTGGATTAGTATGTCTATATCTTCTTTTCTATCACTTAAGCTGGGTATATAAATATATATAACATTTAGTCTATAGAATAGATCTTTTCTAATTGTTCTATTTTTCAAGCTCTGTAGAGGCGACTCATTTGTGGTCGCTATTATTCTAACATCTACCGGTATATCCTTATCTCCACCGATTCTTCTAATGTAGCCTTCCTGTAGCACCCTAAGCAACTTTGCTTGAAGTGAGAGTGACATTGAATTTATTTCATCTAGCATCAAAGTTCCACCATTAGCTTGTTCAAATATACCTTCTCTTTTAGTAGCTCCTGTAAATCCACCTTTTTCTGTTCCAAATAATATTCCCTCTAGAAGAGATTCAGGAATGGCTGCACAATTTTGAGCTATAAATGGTTTTTCCCTTCTTTTACCATCATAGTGTATACTCTGAGCAAAAAGCTCTTTACCAGTCCCTGTTTCTCCATATATGAGTACCGAGGAAGATGATTGACCAGCTTTTTTACCTATTTCTTTAGCCAATATAAGTTTTTCATCTTGACCTATGATATCTTTAAATCTATATTTACTTATCTTGTTTTCAAATTTTTTCTCTGTACTTTTTTTACTCTTTAATTCACACTGGAGATCTATAAGCCTGTCAGATAAATCCCTAAGATGAGTTATGTCATTAGCAATTTCAAGGGCTCCTATTATTTCTTTTTTTTCATATAAGGGAATTGTAGAGTTTATAGAAGTTATTTTTTTACCCTTGAAATTCAAATAAGATTGGGTGCTATTTAAAATGGGTACACCCTTATCCAATACCTTAATTAGAGTTGAAGTATCCTGATTTAGGCTTGGAAAGTTAATTAGGATCTCCTTGTCTAAGACTTCTGATTTTTCAAGACCTTCTAATTTAGCCATGGTTTCATTATATACTATAGTTTTTCTATCTTTATCAATTATATGAACTCCTATATTTCCATAGTGCAAAATATTTTGCACTATTATCTTGTCTATATTCCTCATTTAGTTAATCATCCTTGTTTTTTAATCTAATAGCAGCTATCATCCTGTCTTTTCTAGCTTCTCTTCTATATGAATATAGGTTATCTATATTGCATGCGGTACAAAATAAACTCTCCACTATATTTTCATCTTTTATTCCACTAGTCAAAAGATTAATCTTGTTGGCCTCCCAAAGATTCAAGTGTATCTTCTTGCCTTTTATTGATATGATTTTCTCTATACTAACAAATTTTTCACTAAAAAGATCTTTCAAGTCTTCTCCTATCTCATAGCAGCATGAACCTATTCCAGGACCTATAGCAACTATAATATCATCTGTACTTGACTTATATTCTTCTTTGAAGATATCTATCATTGTCTTGGATATGTTTTTTAAAGTTCCCTTCCATCCTGAATGGGCTATTCCTATTACTTTTTTAACCCTGTCATAAAAATAAATCGGAATACAGTCTGCATGATATGTGACAAGGACTATTCCTCTTTGATCTGTAATAAGACCGTCTCTTTTTTTAGAAGATATCTCATCTTTATTTTGTCCTCTGATAATTTCAACTTCGTTTCCATGAACTTGAGTAACTGTATAAATTTTTTCTTTCCGAGTATCAAATATATTACTTAAATCACTTAAAAGGTCATCTTGATTCCATCCAATTCTTGTTGAAAATAGATGTTCCAAATCATCATCTATTTTAAATTCATCCATCTGTAAATAAAGCCTACTTTTATTGTGTTTTTTTTGTATCATGATTTTCTCCTAGTCTTATTTTATTCACCCAATAGCTTTTTTAATTCACTCATAAATGTATTTAGATCTTTAAATTGCCTATAGACTGATGCAAATCTTACATATGCAACCTCATCTACACCTTTTAACCGATTCATTACCATTTCTCCTATGGTAACTGAGGTTACTTCTTTTTCAAGTGAATTTGATAATTCAGTTTCTATTTCGTCTACTATTGACTCTATATCTTTTATAGATACTGGTCTTTTCTCACATGACTTTATTATCCCATTTAAAATTTTATTTCTATCATAGCTCTCTCTATTCCCATTCTTTTTGACCACAATAATTGGTACTTCTTCTATTTTTTCATATGTTGTAAATCTCTTCTTGCAATCTATACATTCTCTTCTTCTCCGTATTGATTGTCCTTCATCAGTTGGTCTAGAGTCAACTACTTTTGAATCAACAAATGAGCAATAGGGACACTTCATAATTTCACCTTCTTAATATTTATTTTACTATTTAAATTATATTATATTAAAAGATAAAAGTCTAACTAGACTTTTAAAATTGTAAAAAAACGCATCTATTATAGATGCGTTTAAGTATAATTTTATTTTATTTTTATTTTTTATTATCTCTTCTCCTAAGGAATATAGGAACATCAAGTTCATCTTCTTCTGATTCTTCAATAGTGTCTGAAGGTCCATCTTCCCTATCTTTTTTATCATCAACTATTTCTTCTTTTATATCAGGTGCACTTTTCATTTCAAATCCTGTAGCTATTACAGTTATTTTTATCTCGTCTTCAAGGCTATCATCTATACCTGCACCAAATATGATATTTGCATCTTTATCTACTGATGATCTTATAAGGTCAGCTGCTTCATTGACTTCAAATATACCCAAATCAGACCCACCAGTAATGTTTAATAGGACAGAATTTGCTCCTTCTATGGATGTTTCTAAAAGTGGGGATCTCACCGCTTGCTTGGCAGCTTCTGTAGCTCTATTATCTCCAGAAGAGGTTCCAATTCCCATATGAGCTATTCCCTTGTCACTCATTATAGTCTTAACATCTGCAAAGTCTAAGTTGATTAGATTTGGAACAGCTATTAGATCTGATATACCCTGTATACCTTGTTTAAGTACTTCATCTGCCATTTCAAATGCTTCTACCATGGTTGTCTTTTTATCTGCTATTTGCAGCAATCTATCGTTTGGTATAGTTACTAGGGTATCTACATGCATTTTAAGATTATTTACACCTTGTTCAGCTTGCTTTAACCTCTTTGGTCCTTCAAAGGTAAAAGGCTTGGTAACTACTCCAACTGTAAGTACTCCTAGCTCCTTGGCTAATTCAGCTACTACAGGTGCTCCACCCGTTCCAGTTCCACCACCCATACCTGCTGTAATAAATATCATATCAGCACCCTTTAGTGCTTCTAGGATTTCATTTCTATTTTCATCTGCTGCCTTTGCTCCAATTTCAGGATTTGCACCTGCTCCAAGTCCTCTAGTTAGTTTTTCTCCAAGCTGTAATTTAACCTCTGCTTTTGACGAAAACAATGCTTGCCTGTCTGTATTCATTGCTATAAAATCAATTCCTCTGACACCAGAGTCAATCATTCTATTTACAGCATTGTTCCCCCCACCCCCTACACCTATAACTTTTATTTTTGCAAACTCTTCAACATCAATATCAAAATCAAACATTTGCGCTCCTCCTTAACATTTATAGTATAATCAGTAAAATTTGAATTTTTATGTTTATTCACCTTTAGTCAATAAATTCCTTCTTATTTTTGCAAAGTTTTCAAATAGTCTTCCTCCAAAAACTACTATAGCTGCGTAATACAGAGGAACTCCAAGTTTATCTCCAAGATATGCCAAGAAGGCCGCAATAATTGCATTGCCAAAGAATCCTGAAACAAACATTCTGATGTCAAACTTCTGCTCTAGATTTGCTCGTATTCCTCCAAATACTGAATCCAAGCAGGCAAGGATTGCTACAGATATATAGAGAGAATAGCTTGCATTATAGGTATATGGTAACACAAAGCCAATGATAGCACCAATTAATATTCCAATTAATGCAAAAAGCAAGTTAATCTCCCTCCTCTAGTGGTCTAGCATATTTAAAGTCAATTTCTCCCTCATATGCTGAAATAATTATTTTATCTTTTGCAACTACTTCAAAGCCTTTTTGATAGACATTTTTTAATATATCACCATTGGTTCCAGATGCTGAAACAGCTGCCTTTAAAAGCTTTACATCTCCTATGGCCTTGATCACAAATGGGGTAGCTGAACTTCTATCATTAATTCTTATAGTAGGCCCACCACATTTTATTTCAGATGTTGACATTACCCTTTCACCATTGAGACTTATTGCTTCAGCACCAGCTATTTTTAAATCATTTAATATATTTAATATATCAACATCATGAATTACATCATCGTTGATATCAAACCACCAGTCTCTTTTTTCCTGATTATCATACATAGTTATTTCTACACCTGGGCCTTCTAATTTAGAAAAACCAGAATAAATCTTGTTTTTTTCTAAATCTAAACTCAGTATGTCGATAATATTGTCATCACCTTCTGATATATTTTCAAGTACTTTTAACTCTTCTTCCTTAGTTTTTTCTATTTTTTCTAATTCTATTATTTCTTTTTTAGTATTTTCTATTTGTCCTTTGGCTAGTTGAAGTGAACTTATTGTAACAGGACTATAGGTTTCTAAATTTAACTTTATCTGCATAGCGATAAAGATTCCTAATATAAGGCTAAATACCGTTATGATTATTTTAGGACCTTTGTCTTTCATATTATCACTCCTTAATTTGCGTCTTCTACTGGATTAGAGTATATCAATTCTTTTATTTTTTTATATTTTGATATATTGACATTAGGTTCTTTTCTAACTTGTACAATATAGTCATAACTTCTGATCAAGCTTACTATGCCGCCCTTTAGATTTAGAGCGGATTCTAACTTTTGGCTGTCTCCTATAGCTTTTATTATAATAGGCGAATTAGTAGATACGCCATTTATTTCTATATGATTTCCAGCTCTTTCAATCTCAGTAAAAGAAGTGTATCTGAGATCATTAATTGAAATAGCTTCTGCATCTGCTGCATTCAATACCGATATCACCATAAGAATCAGCTGTAAGTCATCTATTATTGTAAAACCTTCTCCAAACTGTAGATCTACTGGAGGATCATTTATCTCAACAACTACTCCTGGTCCTTCCAAATCTAAATATCCTGCAAGCATCCTATACTTCATTGTATCATTATATAAGTTTTCTGCATATGTGCTCTTGTCTGCTTCACTTGTTTCATATTGTTTTATTTTTTCTTCCAATTCATCTATCCTATTTAATTGAGCTTGTTTTTCACCTTGAACTTTTTTAAGCTCAGTTGCTAATTCCTGTGCCCTATAAATTGGAAAAACTCCCTCTCCAACAGTTTGATTCACAGTTCTTAGTTGAACGGATAAAATTATACCCAAAAAAACGGATACAAGAAACATTGCAATATAATTTTTATATTTTTTCACTTTATCCCTCCTCGCCGTCTTCCTCTAGTACCAATACGGGATTGTCTCCTTTATCCATTAATATCATTTTTGCCTTTAAATCTTTTTTTTCAATGTCTTTTAAAACTTCATCTAATAGACCTAGTTTATATTTTACATTACTTGCACTACCAAATACAACCTCTATATCATTAAAAGTTAAAATATTAACCATTTTGTAACTTTCTATGTTGATTTTTTTAAAGAGCTTGGTCATATTTGAGCTTTCTAATTCTAAAAGAAAATCAACCTTTATCTTTTCTTCATTTCCTGTAAAGGCATTTCCTCCAATATCTTTATCATTTATATTTAATCCTATAAGTTCAGTTAAGTTTTCATCAACATCTTCTCTATTGTCTAATATGTAACCTTCTTTATCAAGTACAAGAAAGGAAAACTCATCTTTTATTTTGATTTGTTCCTTTCTTTCCTCTACGCTTATGATTAAACTGCTTGGTAGTTTCCTCTTTATTTTTGCATACTTTATATATGGAAGTTCGATTATACCACTTTCAGCATCTTTTGTCCTAAACTTAAATATATTTTCACCTTTTTGTATTGATGAAAATAAGGCTATCTTGTTAGATGCTACTTTTTCATTTCCCTCAACCTTTATAGTTTTTACTGAAAAGATTTGACTGTTTAGCATGAATACAACAACTATAAAAATGGATAGTATTGTTAAGAATGTTTTTCTTCTTCTTTTTTTTCTTTCCACCCTTGACATTTTCTTCATAATTTCCACTCCTATGTTGTTATTCCTTATTTGTAGTTTGTTTCTCCATCAATCAGATCTATTATTATGCTTGCTATCTCTTCTCCTGCATGTGTTTTTGAAAGTTCTAAACTTTTTTCTGCCATTGATTTCATTTTTTTTCTGTCATTTATTAGCTTATCTATAGCCATATCTAGACTTTCTCCATCCAGATCTTTCTCCAATATAACAAGGGATGCTCCCTTTTCTTCAAATGATCTTGCATTATATTCCTGATGATTCTCAGCTGTATATGCTTTGGGTATCAATATACTGGCAACTCCTACTGCAGATAACTCCGAAAGGGTAATAGCTCCCGCAGATGTGATTACAAGCGAGGCTATATTGATAGCTTCTGGCATTTGGTAAAGATAGGGGAGGACTGATATTCTTTCATTTAATCTTATATTATCTTTCTTCAATCTATTTATAAATTCATCATAATGTCTTTTTCCTGTTACATGTATTGTCTGAGTATCCTCTTCTAGATTTCTTTTTTTAATAACTTCATACATAGCATCATTTAAACTTTTTTGACCTCCACTTCCACCAAAAGAAAGAACAAGAGGTATATCTTTTTCTATCTTTAAGCTTTCATAGGCAAGTTCCTTGTTTATTTCAAGTAGCTCTTTTCTTATTGGATTTCCAGTAACTACTACCCTATCCTCGTATTTAAAGTAGTCTTTTGATTCTTCAAATGTAACCAATACCTTGTCTACATATCTAGAAAGTATTTTGTTTGTAATTCCTGGAAAGGCATTTTGTTCATGAATTACTGCCTTGATATTTTTCTTCTTTGCCATATATACAATTGGCCCACAAACATATCCCCCTGTACCTATAACTATATCAGGTTTAAATTCATTTAATATTTTTCTAGCATCATTTATACCAAACAATAATTCCTTAATAGATTTAAATAGTTCTTTATTTATTTTTCTTGGCATTCCTTTTACTCTTATAGTTTTAAAATCTATATTCTCCCTTGGCACCAATTCACTTTCAAGGCCATATTCTGTTCCAACATAGAGTATATCTGCTGATTTATCTTTTGCTTTTATCTCACTTACAATTGACAAGGCTGGATAAATATGCCCACCAGTACCTCCGCCAGATATTAAGTACTTCATATTATCAACTCCTATCAAAATTTGCATGTCTTGAGATATTTAACAGTATACCTACAGCCGACATATAGACCATAAGAGAGGTACCTCCATAAGATACAAATGGCAATGTAATTCCCGTAGTAGGCATAGAAGATGTAACTACTGCTAGGTGAATAATTGATTGAATGGCTATAAGTATTGTAATTCCAGCAGCTAAATACCTACCAAAGCTGTCCTCTGTATGGATAGCTATCTGAATTCCTCTCCAGATGAGTATAACAAATATAAAGCAAACTATAAAGATTCCTAAGAATCCAAGCTCCTCTCCTATAATGGATAGGATAAAGTCATTGTAAGACTCTGGTATATAAAAAAATTTTTGCTTGCTTTTTCCAAGACCCAATCCAAACAATCCACCTGAACCAAGTGCGTAAAGTGACTGAACTGCCTGCCAACCAAAACCTAATTTGTCTTGAAATGGGTCTCTAAAGACAGCTATACGCTCTAATCTAAAGGCACCTTTTTCTCCTCTTGTTGCTGCAAATAAGAAGGCTCCACCTGCTCCCAATATCAATGGTATGTTTAAAAGATTCATTCCTCCAATAAAAAACATTATTAAAAGTGTTGCTGCAAGAGTAACTGCTGTACTTAAATCATTTTGGATAAATATTACTCCGCAAGCTAAAGCAATAATTATAAAGGCTGGTACTGTCCCTTGGAAAAAGCTTGATATAGCCTTCTTTTTATTGTCTAAAAAGTTAGCCAAATATATGATTGCTCCTATTTTGATAGTATCTGAGGGCATAAAGGATATAAAACCTAAGTCTATCCACCTTCTAGCTCCTTTAGCTTCGTAACCAAGGGGTGAAAAAACCATAAGTCCCAAAAATAGAGAAAATACAAATATTAATAAAGCGTATCTTCTATAGCGCTTGTAATTTATATTCATACAAATAAACAAACCCAAGAGTCCTATTCCGGCGGCAAAGAGTTGTCTTTTTAGGAATCTATATCCATCATTATATTTTTGCAAAGCTTCAGGCCAAGAAGCACTAAACACCATTATTATCCCTATGAAAACTAATACTATGGTTGCCATAAGCAGTGTGAAATCGACTTCTCGTCTTATGTTTGACGATTTCTTTTTAGACATTTTAAATCCTCCTATAGATCCTCAACTATATTCTTGAAATCTATTCCTCTTTCTTCAAAGTTCTTATACATTCCCCATGATGCACATGCAGGAGATAGCAATATATTGTCTCCTTTATTTGCTATTTTGTAAGACAATTTCACAGCCTCTTCCATATCCTTGGTCATATGAATCCTATTGAACCCTTTTGATCTGGCAGCTTGTCCTATCTTATCTTTAGTTTCTCCAAGTAGAACTAAATCTTGTATCTTCCCGTCAAATGAATTTATTAATTTATCAAAATCAGAGCCTTTGTCATATCCGCCTGCTATTAGTACTATAGGCTTGTCTATTGCATTTATAGCTTTAATTGTTGAGTCTGGGTTGGTTCCTTTCGAATCATTGTAAAAAGAAATTCCCTTTTTTTCCCCAAGGTATTCTATTCTATGTTCTACTCCTTTAAACTCTTTAATAGATTTTTGAATAGACCTTATATCAATACCCATTAAACAGGATATTGCAACAGATACGAGAATATTCTCCAAGTTGTGATCACCAGGAATTTGCACATCTTCTTTTTTAATTATTTTACTTGTCCTTGAGTTTTTTCTAAATACAATCCATCCATCTTCAATATATGCACCTTCATCTAACTTCTTCTCTTTGCTAAACCATATAATATTTGAATTATTTTTTTCACCTATTTCCCTAAGTATTTTGTCATCATAATTTAATATACTATAATCATTTTTATCTTGTTTTTTTAGTATCTTTAACTTTGAAGCAATATAATTTTCGAAGCTTCCGTGCCAGGCAATATGATCAGGCGTGATATTTATTATTGCACTTATCTGGGGCTTGAAGCTTAGGGTGTTTTCTAATTGATAACTACTAGCTTCAACAACTAATATGTCTTTTTCTTCTATTTCAAACACATTATCTAATATTCCAATGCCAATATTTCCAGCAATAAATGTATTGTAGGCAGCTTTTTCAAATATTTCTCCAACAAGTTTTGTAGTTGTAGTTTTTCCATTTGTTCCTGTTATTGCTATTAAATTTTTTCCAGATTTCAACCTATAGTAAAGTTCTAGGTCTGAAATTATTTCTTTTCCCTTAGTCCTGGCATTGATAAGTATTGCTAGGTCTAGTGGCACTCCTGGGCTCTTTATTATCAAATCAATTTTTTCTAAATCAGGCATTTGCCCATTTAGAAATTTTTCCATATTTATATTTTCTATCTCATTAAATAACTCTCTTAAGTCCTCTTCTGATTTGGAATCATATAAGTAAATGTTTGCCTGAAGAGCTTCCAGAGCCTTTACAGCTGATAATCCTGTTATTCCTAATCCTATGACTAATACATTTTTGTTTTTTAAATACATATCAAAACCCACTTTCTTAGATCAAACTATATATTCCAACAATGCAAAGCAAAACTGTAACCGTCCAAAATATAACAACTATTTTCGTTTCCTTCCATCCTTTTTGTTCATAATGATGGTGTAGGGGGCTCATCAAGAAGATTCTTTTTCCTGTAAGTTTAAATGATGCAACTTGAAGGATTACAGATATGGCTTCTATAAAGTATATTCCGCCTACTATGGGTATTAGTAGGGGCAAATTTAGCAATACTGCTAGAGCTGATATTGCACCTCCAAGGGCTAAAGAACCTGTATCTCCCATGAAGATCTTTGCTGGGTGAGCATTATGTATTAGAAATCCCAAGCAAGCTCCAGCTAGAGCTAAGGAGAATATGACTATACTAGCCTTAGCCATAGTAAAAGAAACTACTGCAAAAAATGACAAAACAATAAGAGTAACACCTGAAGCCAGCCCATCTAATCCATCTGTTAAATTCACACTATTTACTGTACCCACAATCACGAATATCATGAAGGGAATGTAAAATATTCCTAAGTCTAAATATTTACCTTCCACAAATGGTATGATTAATTTTGTACCCATTTCAGATATTGAGTACTGATACATTGTCAATAGGGCTGCAAACACAAACTGTCCTATCAACTTTTGATTGGCCTTGAGCCCTAGATTTCTCTTTTTAGCTATTATTATATAGTCATCAATAAATCCTATCAAAGCAAATCCGAGAGTAGCGAATATCAATACATATGTATTTTTATCTACTTGTCCACTTATAAACACTGTAATTATCAAGGAAATCAAAAATATTATCCCACCCATTGTAGGTGTTCCGGTTTTTTTGATATGAGATTTTGGCCCTTCCTCTCTAATACTTTGACCAATCTTTAATCTTTTTAAAATTAAAATCACAATAGGTCCAAGAATAAGTGATATAGAAAACGAAATAATTATTGTCCTTAGTGCATCTGTGTATTGAATCATCTCTTTCTCCCCTCAAATTTGTTATTTAATATGATGTCTTTTTTAAGTAATCAAGGACTATTTGTCTTTCATCAAATGGAATCTTTTCACCCTTAATCATTGTATATAATTCGTGTCCTTTGCCTGCAAGAAGTATTATATCGTTTTTTTCAGCATTTTCTAGAGCGTATATAATAGCTTCTTTTCTATCTACTATCTTTACAAACTCTCCACCTGATAGTTTTGTTCCTTTCAATACATCGTCTATTATCATCTCTGGATCTTCATCTCTAGGATTATCTGATGTAACAATTGATAAATCAGCATGCTTAGCTACTGTTTCTCCCATCTCTGGCCTTTTAGTTTTATCTCTATTTCCTCCAGCACCAAAAAGTACAATCTTTCTACCTTTGGCAAATTCATCAATTACTCTGAGTACTTTTTCCAAACCATCTGCAGTATGGGCAAAATCTATAATTACATTGTAGTCTCTAGCTGTAGGCACAAGTTCAAACCTGCCCCTAACGCCCTTAAGTGACTCTAGTCCTTTCTTTACCTGTCCTAGCTCTATATTAGATGCATAGGCTAGGCTGGCAGCAGCCAGAGCATTGTAGACGCTAAATTCTCCTGGAGTATTTATTTTAATCCTAACCATATCTTCTTTAAAATTAAGATCAAATTTGATAAAGGAAAGTCCGTGCTCTATATTAGTAGCTCTTATATCAGCTCTTTCTTTTATTCCATAGGTAATTGTAGGAACTTTTGATTTTATTTCGGCTAATATTTTCTTGCCGTAAGGGTCATCTATGTTTATTATATTGTATTTTTTAGTTTTCTCGAAAAGCTTGGCCTTTGCCCTAAAGTAATTTTCCATTGTGCCATGATAATCCAAATGATCTTTTGATATGTTTGTAAACAATCCAGTATCAAACTCCATATATTTAACTCTTTCTAAGTCTAAGGCATGTGAGGATACCTCCATTATACATTTATCCACACCTTCTTTATACATATGGTCCAATAATCTATGAGTGGTGAGAGAATTTGGTGTGGTATTATTTATATTTATATGCTCATCTCCTACTAATGCACCATTGGTCCCTATTATTCCTGTTTTTTTGGAGCTTTGATCAAAAATGCTTTTCAAAAAATAACTGGTGGATGTCTTTCCATTTGTTCCAGTAATTCCTATCATATTCATTTTTTCCCAAGGTCTTTGATAGAAGTTCGATGAGAACTTTGCCATTGCTTCTACTGAATTTTCAACTTGAATCCAAGTTATATCATGGTCTAGTATTTCTTTTTCTGTTACTACTGCAATAGCTCCATTTGAAATAGCATCTTCTATGTATTCATGCCCATCAACTGTATAACCCTTTTCTGCTATAAACATATCACCTTTTTCAACTAACCTTGAGTCATTTTCTATCTTTTTGATATCTATATTCTTTTTTCCATCTACACTATTAAATTTGTAATCTTTTATGATTTGTTCTAGATTCATATCTATGCCTACTTTCTTTTTATTTATAAACAAATTGATAAAAAGGCAACTTGAATAAGTTGCCCTTAACCATATTACTATTCTCTTACTTCAAATTCAACCATTATTTTTGTTCCTTCATTTATTACTTCCCCTGGCAGTGGATTTTGATTTACAACTTCTCCCTCACCAATAAGTTCATAGCTTAAATTCATAGTTTCGAGTGTTTCAATAGCTTCTTCTTTGGTTTTTCCAACTAAATATGGAATCTTAGCTTCAGTTTCTTCATTTTGTTTTAAATAGATGTCAATTATAGATCTTTTCCCCAGCTCTGTATATGGTTCAGGGTATTGATTTACAACTATGGAATCATCTGTTACTTGGACATATTCTGTAGTGTATCTTAGGCCCAAATCACTTAAAAGCTTACCTGCTTCTCCTATTTTCATATTTCTAAGATCTGGAACAGTTATGATTTCATTTATATCTTCTTTTTCCTCTTCAGTAAACTGGGGTTCTACTTCTAGATATTTCAAACTATCCTCTAATATAGTTCTAGCAACTGGAGCTGCAATAGTACCCCCATAGTACTGACCTCCGCCTGGTTCATCTATCACCACTAGTATGGCAAGTTCAGGGTCATCAGCAGGAGCTAGGGCAACAAAAGATGCTATGTATTTCCCCTTAGAATACCTTCCATCTACTATCTTCTGAGCTGTTCCAGTTTTTCCACCAACTCTAAATCCTGGTAGATATGCATTCGAACCAGTACCTTCAGATACAACATTTTCCATTATCATAAGCATTTCACTTGCTGTTTTTTCAGATACTACCTTTCTTTTAACTAGTGGATCAAATTTTTCTTTAACTATACCATCTTCATTTACAAGTTCTTTTACTAGCCTGGGCTCCATTAAATTTCCACCATTGCCAAAAGAAGATACAGCCGTAATAAGCTGAATAGGCGTAATTGCTACAGTATATCCATAAGACATGGTGGCTAGGTTTATATCTTTTATATTTTCTACACTATTGGGAATGATTCCCCTTTGCTCTCCATTTAAAGCTATATTTGTTCTTTCTCCAAAACCAAAAGCTCTCAAGTACTTGTGAAACAAACTTTTCCCAAGACCTCTTCCAGCATTTACTAGGGCAATATTGCATGAGTTGTTCATAGCTTCAACAAATGTTTGATCGTGGTGAGCTCTAGGGCATTTTATGGGCCCTCCTGCTATATCGCCTAAAGTCCCTGAACAGTAAAAATTAGTCTCTGGTCTTATTTTGTTCTCTTCCAAGGCTGCTGCTGCCGTTATAAGCTTGAAGGTAGATCCAGGCTCGTATATGTCATTGATAGCGAAGTTTCTCCAATAATCAAACCATTCTTCTTGTAATTCTTCTATTGGAAGAGCTTCCCATTGTTTTTTCTTCTCATCATCAAGTGGAGTTCGGGGATCATTTGGATTGTAGTCGGGTTTGTTAACCATCGCCAATATATCTCCAGTTTTAGGTTCCATTACTATAACAGATACATTTTTTGCATTGTTTTCTAAATATGCTTGTTCAGCAGCTTCTTCAGCAAAATGTTGTATGGTTTCATCTAAAGTAAGGACTACAGATAGTCCATCTGCTGGATCATATATTTTTTCTCCATCAAAAGGTAATTGCCTTCCTGGAGCATCAGTAGTCTTTATCCATTTTCCTGAAGTTCCTGCCAAATAATCATTGTAGGTTTTTTCTATGCCATATAGTCCAATATTATCTATATCAGTAAAACCTAATATGTAGGATGCAAAATTTTCATATGGATAGTATCTTCTATTATCATCTACAATCTGTATTCCTGGAAGGTTTAACTCCCTCAGTTCAAGGGCCTCTTCCCTAGTTATCCACTGCTTAATTCTTTCAGTTCTTGTATCTTTTGTTAGCTTTTCATAAATCTCATTTTGATCAATTTCTAAAACTCTAGCAATTTCTTCAGCAGTTTTTTTTGCCTCTTTATTTTTTATATCCCCAGGATTAGCCCATACTGTAGATGCGCTTATACTTAAGGCAAGCTTTTGTCCTTTTCTATCGTATATGATTCCTCTTTTTGATTTTATCTCAATTCCCTTTGTCCACTGTTCTATTGCACCTTTTTTAAGCTCTTCCCCCCTTACTATTTGAAGGTATCCAAGCCTGATAACTAAGCTAAATACTGTCATAAGAATAATTACAAATACAAATGAAATTCTTTTTTTTGCTGAGAATTTAGTTTTTTTCAAGTTTTTACCTCCTGCTAGAAGTCTCCATTCCTACCAAGTATCAAATCCAATGGATTTGACTTTTTATCAGATTCGCCAATCAAGCTATCATTTACTTTTATATATACTATTTGCTTGCTTTCTGGATAGTCCATACCTAGTTTATTTTTTGCTTGTTCTACTATCTTAGGCGAAGATTTTAAGCTCTCAAGATCTCCCATAAGATTTATTTTATTTTTTTCCAATTCTGCTATTTCATTTTCTAAATTAGTTATATCCTCCCTAACCTGAGTGATGTTTACATATCTAAATAATACAAGCATACAAATTCCCGCAATCATTATTGGAGCAAGTAAATAAACCAACTTTACTAAACTATTTTTTTTCTTTTGAGCTGCGCGTGAATTTTTAATTCTTTTCTTTCTTTCTTCATTGATTTTCAATTGATCTTCATGATAGTATTTAAGTTCTCTTGCTGGCAATTTATTCTCCTCCTTTTGTATTTGAAAGATCTAGCTTTTCTGCAACCCTTAACTTAGCAGATCTTGATCTAGGATTTGTCTCTAGTTCTTCTTTACTAGCTATTGTTGGTTTCCTTGTGATAATATCTATTTCTCTTTCTTTTTCACATATACACTGCGGAAACTCACTTGGACATATGCAGTCTTTGAAGAGCTCTCTGAATTCGTTTTTAACGATCCTATCTTCCAAAGAGTGAAATGTAATTATTGCAAGTCTCCCACCTGTATTTAATAGCTTTACCATTTTGGATATTGAGTTTTTCAATACATCTAGTTCTCTATTTACCTCTATTCGTATTCCTTGAAATGTTTTTTTAGCTGGATGATGTCCATCTTTTCTAACTTGTTTTGGTATTGCTTTTTTAATTACTGAAACTAGCTCCAAGGTTGTTTGGATTGGCTCCTTACGCCTTTCTTCAACTATAAATTTTGCAATTCTCCTAGCCCATCTTTCCTCTCCATAGTTGAAAAGTACATCTTCTATTTCTTTTTCACTATAATTATTTACTAGGTCTTTTGCTGTGAAAGAGCTAGTCTCATCCATTCTCATGTCTAGGATTGCATCATTGTTGTGTGAGAAACCTCTGGATTTTTCATCTAATTGATGGGATGAAACTCCTAAGTCTAGTAGTATTCCGTCTACCCTATCTATTTCAAGCTCATTTAATATTTTATCTATATTTTCATAGTTATCATGAACAAATACAACTTTATCTTCATGATCTTTTAAAACTTCTCTGGCTTTTTCAAGTGCATTTTTATCTTGATCTATACCTATTAATTTTCCACCTGTAAGTCTTTTGACTATTTCAAGTGAATGACCAGCCCCTCCCAAAGTCCCATCTACATAAATGCCATTTTCTTTTATATTCAGCCCTTCTAAAACTTCTTCTAATAAAACGGGTACATGTTTAAATTCCATATAATCCCTCCATCTATATACCTAGTTCAAGCATTTTCTCCGAAATGCTTTCATAGCTTAAATTTTCATCATTGTTGTATTCATCCCATTCTTCTTTGTCCCAAATTTCCATTCTAGTCGAAACTCCTATAACAACTGCTTCTTTATCTAACTTGGAATGCTTTCTGAGATTTGAAGGAATGGTTACTCTACCTTGTTTGTCCAAATTACATTCACTGGCTCCTGCAAAGAAAAACCTTATAAATGCTCTGGCATCTTTATTTGTAAGTGGAAGTGTCTTTAGTTTTTCTTCGAGTATAGACCATTCAGATTTAGGATATACAAATAAACAACTGTCAAGACCTTTTGTCATGACAAATTCGTCTCCTAATTTCTCTCTAAATTTTGAAGGAATTATGATTCTTCCCTTAGCATCTAAGGTGTGTTCATATTCTCCAATAAACATATAAACCACTCACTTTGTATGTATTTTCTTCCACTTCTCTCCACTTCCCACCACTATTTACTATTTTACACTAAATTATGTAATTATTCCACCTTTAAGCTAAAATACTTTGAAAACTTCAATGAAAAACAAGTCAATAAGAATTATTATCTATCTTTAAAGTAAAAAAATGCTCACCTATAACTTTTAGATTGTTCTTTCAATCTATTGCTATAGATGAGCATACATATATTTATCAGTTTAAATTATATTTTACTTTAAATAGTATCTATACCTTCTTTTCTTCTTTTATAAAAAAGAAAAGAAGCTACTACAATTCCTATTAAACTCATAAGCTGAGCTACCCTAATAGGTCCCAGCATCAAGCTATCAGTCCTTAGTCCTTCTACGAATAGTCTAATAAAGCTATAGAGGGCTATATAGAGAAGGAAGATTTCTCCCTTGATCTTTTGCTTGTTACGAGAATACCATATAAGGAAAATAAAGGCACCAAAATTCCATATGGATTCGTATAGAAAAGTTGGATGAACCTTGGCTCCATCTACCATTATCCCCCATGGTAGGTCTGTAGGTCCTCCGTGCGCTTCTTGATTTAAATAGTTTCCCCATCTGCCGATTGCCTGTCCAAGTATTAGACTTGGGGCACAGGCATCTGCAAGAGTCCAGAAGCTAATTTTTTTGATTCTGGTAAATATAACTGCTACTAAAATAGCAGTGATGATTGCCCCATGTATAGCAAGACCACCACTTCTTATATCAAAAGCTTTAATTGGATTGTCCCTGTATAAATCCCAACTAAAAATAACATAATATACTCTAGTACCTATTAGAGAAAGTGGTACTACCCATATTAGAAAATCTAAAAAAGTTTCCTCTTCAAGGCCCAATCTCTTAGCTTCTCTTAGGGCTATGATAGCACCTATTAGGACTCCCATAGCGATTAATATTCCATACCATCTAACTTCTAGTCCCAATACTTGGAATGCAACTGGATCCATATAAAAACCACCTTTATATTTTTTATTTTATCAACATATCACATTTGAAACTTACCGTATATTAGTCAGTGGCTTTATAATAGAAAGAACTGCATTTTCCTCTTTGAAATGTTCTTTAAATCTTGAAAGCACATCGCTATATTCTATTGATTCTAGTAGTTCCAAATAATCTATCAATAAGAATCCATCAAAATAAAGATTTACAAAATTATTTGCTAAAAAATCCACTGAATTGCATCCCATTAGAAATTCTCCTATGGAATTTCTCTTTATCCTCTTGAAATCATCTTTAACTAATATCTCTTCTGCTGATTTATTGAGAAGATCTAAGACCCTATCATAGACAACTTTTGGTTTTTTAGCTTGTCCGACAACTAATGAGTGCCCATAGGACTCTTTTCCGGTATAGTAGGCCCCGAAACTACTGTCTATAAGACCTTCATCATATAAGTCATTGTAAAAAGGAGAGCTAGAGCTAAATAGCATATCTAAAATCATATTTGTAAGCAAATCTTTTTTTACCTGTTCTTCTCCCCTAAGCCCCAGTTGATTGTCTTTAAATCCCATATAAAAGATTGGTGTTGATATCATCATTTCTTCTTCTACTAATTTAGTTTTTGTATCTTTGGATTCATTCCCATAGTTTCTATCTATATCTTCTAGTTTTTTATAATCTTTTCTCTCTGATTTTTCTACCGTTTTAATTATCTCATCAAAAGAAAGATCTCCAGATATTACAAGGACCATATTGGATGGGTGATAAAATGTATTGTATGCCTTGTATAAGAGTTCTTTATCTATTTCCTCTATACTTTCAACAGTACCAGCTATATCTATCTTTACTGGATGTTCACTATACATTGCATTCAATGCATTGAAAAAGACTCTCCAATTAGCATTGTCTCTGTACATATTTATTTCTTGACCTATTATTCCCTTTTCTTTTTCTACATTTTCATCTGTAAAATGCGGATTCTGTACAAATTTAACCAGGGTCTCAAGGCTCTTGTGAAAATTGTCTGTTGTATCAAATAAATATGCAGTTTGATTGAAGTTGGTGTAGGCATTTACATCTGCCCCGTAGTCGGAGAATTTATCAAATATATTTTCTCCTGGTTCTTCAAATAACTTGTGTTCTAGAAAATGTGCTATTCCTTCTGGCACTTCAATTTCTTCTTTTTCTCCAATAGGTATAAACACATTGTCAATAGAGCCATAATCAGTCGCAAATACAGCGTATTTCTTTGTATATCCTGGCTTTGGAAAAAAATAAATTTTTAATCCAGAGTCCAATTCTTTAAAGTATAGCTTTTCATTTATTTCATTGTTTTCATATATTTTTATATCCAAAATTGTTTCCTCCTAACCTTCAATTTTTGAGTTCTTCATGAAATATACTGTATCCAGAGAGATCTTTGAAGATGCTTCTATTATCTCTTCTCTCTTTACATTTTCAATATCTGATATTATTTTTTCTAAACTTCTATTATCGCCACTTAATCTTTGGCTAAAGAAAAAGGATGATATAAGAAATATGTTGTCCTTTACCGATTCCATGGAAGATCTAATTGATTTTTTAGATACTTCTATATCCTTGTCTGTAAAGTCTCCCCTTTGAACTTCTTCTATTTGTTTTTTTACAATATCCAAGGTCTTCTGGAAATTTTCAAATTCAATACCACCGTCTATAGTCATTATAGATTTATATTTAAATACCGTTGATGTTATATAATATGCAAGACTTTCTTTTTCACGTACATTTTTAAATAGTTTAGAGTTTGGTCCACCGCCTATTATATCTGCTGCAAGTAAGAGCCCATTGTAAAGCTCATCTTTATAGTGGATTCCCGTTCTATATCCAAGGACAAGCTTTCCTTGAACCACATCTAAATCTTCTTCTATAGTTTTCGTATTTTCTACACTGTAGATTAACTCCTCTGATGGTATGTCTATTACTTCTTGTCTATCTAAACTTATGAATTCCCTTAAATTCTCTATAAGTTTATCATCATATTGGCCTGTATAAAATACTTCTACTGGAGATGTACTTATTATATCCTTATAGTGTTTATAGAGTAGATTTCCATCTATCTTTTCTAAGTCTTCAATATTTCCGAGTGGATATATGCTAAATCTTTCATCCTCACACATCTCCTCTATACACCTTTCTATTGCATATGATCTCTTGTTGTTTATTCTTCCCTCTATTCTTGTCTTGAGATTTTTTTTCTCTTGGTCTAGATAACTTTGTTTGAAATAATCATCCTCGACTAATGGGTTAAACATTATAGATTTAAGCAGCTTTAAGACATTGTAGATATAATCTTTATCCTTAACATATTCTCTATTTACTGTTTCAATGCTAAATCTCAAAATATGTTTTTCTCCTCTTTTATTTACTCCCATGCTTAATTTCGCACCATAGTTTTCTTCTAATTCTCTTTGAATTTTTAGATTTGTACTATATTCTGCGCTTCCTCTTTTAAGAACTAGAGGTAATAGTGCATTTTTAGTCGCCTCTTCTTTAGATAGGGGTCTAATAAAATAATAACTTAAAAGACTGCTCTTAAATTTATCCTCTTTGATTAAATTTAGTCCTATCCCATTTCCTATTTCAATTCTTTCTGATTTCAAAGTCAAATCGATTCCTCCTTTTAAAGATATCTTTAAATATACCCAATTACTAGATTATTATTAATTTTTATATTTATTCTTTAATAAAATACAAAAAACCCTGTCTTAAAGGGTTCTCTATATTTAGATCTTATTGTTTTTTAACTCTTTTGCTATCTCTACTCCAGAACTAGCACCAATCCTAGTAGCCCCAGCTTCTATCATCTCTTTAGCGGTCTTTAAATCCCTAACTCCACCAGATGCCTTGACCCCCATTTCTCTCCCTACTGTGTCTCTCATAAGTCTTACATCCTCAACGCTTGCACCAGCTTTTGAGAATCCAGTTGAAGTTTTCACGAAATCTGCTCCTGCTTCTTTTGCAAGCTCACATGCCTTTACTTTTTCATCTTTACTCAAGAGGCAGGTCTCTATGATTACTTTTACAAGGGCTTTGTCTTTCGCCTTATCTACGACTGCTGATATGTCCTCTTTTACCTCTTTATAGTTGCCATTTTTCAAGGCAGCTATATTGATTACCATATCAACTTCATCTGCTCCATTATTTATAGCATCCTTAGTTTCAAAAGCTTTGGCTTCTTTTGTAGACGCTCCCAATGGAAATCCTATAACAGTAGCTACTTTAATATCAGTATTTTTTAAGGTTTTTTTACAATAACTAACATAATAAGGATTTACACAAACTGCTGCAAATCCGTGGTCGATAGCCTCTTTACATAGTTTTTCAATTTGCTCCTTTTCAGTATCAGCCTTAAGTGCCGTATGATCAATCTTACCCAATATATTGTCCATATTTCCTCCTAACATTTAATTAATCTAGACATATCTCTACACATTTGACAGAAAACTAGCTATGAATGTAGAAGTCTTTTTGTTTTAAAATATTTTTACCTATATCATATAATTCTTTTTTTACATCTTCTCTATCAAATACTGGATGATTATCTGTATTTGAAACAAAGTAGTTTCCAATATAATTTGCATTTATAGCTCTAAAAAAATAATCCATTACGGCTATTGAACCGTTAAATTGATCATGCTCAAGGATTGCACCCCCGCTAGATAGGAATATTCCCTTCCTATCTTCAGTGTTTTTGTACTCTCCTTTCAAAGAATATTTAACTGACCAATACTTTTGGCACCTATCTACCATTGCCTTGGCCATGCTGTTTATAGAATTAAAATATACTGGAGCTGCAAGTATTATGATATCGCTATGGTCAAATTCAGAATATATATCATCCATCCCATCTTTTTTTACACATGTGCCAGTCTTCCCGCAATAGTCGCACCCTGTACAATGTCCTATATCTTTGTCTCTTAAATATATTTTATTTATCTCTAGGTTATTTTCACCTATGCCTTCTAAAAAATAATCTAACATTTTATCAGTGTTCTTTCCTTTTCTAGGACTTCCCATCAATGCCAAAACTCTCTTCACAATACCCCTCCTAACTCTCATATATCTTTATACCCTGTTTTCTATAATAATCAACACTTCTTATCTTTTGATAGATTAGCTAATTGATTTCCTGCTTATTTCTTTTAACTTTGATTCTTATATACAAAAGACCCTGGATTATAGCAATGAAAATCAAAAAGTATGCTACTATCCTAAAGGCCATACTCATAAAAAACTCCTGGGGTAGCATCTGTATTAGAAGGTCTGTTTTGGGATTAAGCAACCATAAATCATTTGTAAAGAATATCTGATGAAATATTATAAAGTATCTATTAAAATCAAAATAAATTAAGGCTCCGAAAATACCTAGGATTATCCAATTTGAAAACAATCCCCAAAAAACAAATTTAGAATATCTGCTTTCTTTTTTCCCATAAAAATAAATACCTAAGACAATTGTCAAGATAAGAGAAATTGTTCTAATTATTCTTCCTCCACTAAAGAGCCCTTTAACATCCACCATATGGAGTATTTCCCTTTCATTGAAATTCTCCTCCATTATTTCTTCTGATGCTTTGTCATCTAGATAAAGGGTTAGGTCTTCTGCTATACTATCAAGTTCTTCTAAACTTTTCCCAGTCACCTCTTCAATCTTGTGTGTTCTAAAAGATCTGTTATATAGGTCTAGATCAAAGGATACTAATTCCGCTGCTAGTAAAAGACAGGACAGGGATATGGATATAACAAGCAAGATAGCTAATATTTTTTTCATCTTTTCCTCCAATAATATATTTTAAATATATAATATCATGTTTATCAGTAAAGTTAAATAAAAATAGTATGGAAGATTAAATCTAATGATATCATCTAAAAAGAGTTTACCTTCAATTATCCAAAATTTCCTATTGTCTCCTTAGTGAATTCAACCGCCTGTAAGTATGCTTTCATTATTTCATCTTCATCAGCCTCTATCACCGATGCTTGAGCTTTTACTTGTTCCCAGTTTCCCTTTTCATATTCTATTATAAGATCTAATATTGGCCTTATGTCGCCTGTCTTGTCTATGAGGGCTTGCTTTATGCTCTCTGAAATCACTATTCCCTCAAGTGCCTGGTCCATGGATTGATCTAATACTGCATTTAATGTTGAAAACAAGCACATCATAGAAATTTCAGAGCTTCTATTTTTAAATTTACTATGCTTGGCTATTATCTCCCCTAATTTTGATCTCACAAGTGATATCCTCATAAGTTCCATAGGCTTATCTACTGCTAGATCTTGTAACATCAATATGTTTATCCATCTCTCTATCTCCGCTAGCCCCATCAAAACTAATGCTCTTTTTATAGATTCTACAACATCATCTGTCTGTTTGTTTTTAGTTACTCTTAAAAGTCTATACGCTAAATTTACATCACTTTCTATTATTGCTGCAAGCTCCTCATAGGAAGGCTCTGGTTTTTTCAACTCTGATATAAGTCTAAAGTAGTGAAGTTTTGTAGACTTCCTATTGTTTCCCTTGCTTATTATACTAGGCCTACTAAAGAAATAGCCTTGAAAAAGATGAAATCCCATTTCTTTTGCCTTTTTATATTCTACTTCTGTCTCTATTTTTTCTGCCAATATAATTTTATTGTTTGAAAGAGCTTGATTGACTTCCATCTCCAATGTATCTAGGGGAGTTGCTATTATATCGTATTTGATGATATCTGCCATAGGAACGATTGGATATGTATTGTAATCTTTTTCAAAGTCATCTAAGGCAAGCCTATATCCTTTATCCTTTAATTCCTTTAATCTTTCTAATATTTGTTCATTTACTTGAACTCCTTCTAAAATTTCAATAATTAGTTTTTTTGAATCAATTAATTCTATTGAATCGGATAGCAAAAATTCGTGGTCAAAGTTTATAAATGCTCTTGCATCATCTACTATTGTTTCGATTCCAGATTCAAATAGACCGCCAAGTACACTAGCAGTTGCTTTGGATGAAGAAACTGATCCAAATGAAGTTGAGCTTTCACTGTCTCTATACAGCAATTCATATCCGTATATGCTTAATGATTTGTTAAATATTGGTTGCCTAGCTATAAACAAATTCAATCCCTCCTTAGATTACCTGATGTATTTTTCTAAATTAATATCAGTATAATTATTATCGGCATATATTTAAGAAACACAAGAAAAAGTTCTTGTGTTTCTTAAATATTATTCCCCCATCTCCCAGTTGTGATAAACTTCCTGTATGTCGTCTTGGTCCTCAAGCATGTCTATTAGCTTCTCCATGTTTTTAATATCATCTTCAGCTGTAAATTCTATGGTGTTGGTTTTTTATAGTCAATTAATCATTTAGTTTTCAATGCTTTTCTATAAGTATGTATAATGTATATCATAGCCCACAATTACAAAAGCTTGTAAGCTATCTCTAGTATACCATGAATCAACTATGATTAATTATAATTAATACTATATACTTGTAACTTTAACCTCTTTTTCTACAAACACAGTGTCATCACCATCTAGTGTAGCCGTTAAAACTAAATCTCCATACCTACCGAATTTAACTGGTTTTAATTGACAGGTATTATCCGTAAAAGATTCAATTTTTGTATAATAGTCACTAT
>JARICQ010000051.1 GCA_029264075.1 Tissierellaceae bacterium
AAGGACATCAGAGAAAAGTATCAAAACAAATACAAGTATATAATGATAGATGAATTTCAAGATACAAACAAGCTTCAAAAGCAAATATTCTACAAAATAGCAAGTCGAGATGATGACCTTGATAGAGACAATCTCTTTGTAGTAGGAGACCCCAAACAATCCATCTATGGATTTAGGGGGGCAGACTTAGATGTCTTCGATGATGTAGTAGACGATATAGAATCTAGAAATCAAAATGGACTGATTACTTTAAATAAAAACTATAGAACAGTAGATACTGTGATTGCTTTTGTAAACAATATATTTGGAGATCTTATGAAAGATAGTTACTCTCCCCTTAGTGCCCATAAGATTTCAGAAGATGAAATAGATATTGAAGTAATTTCAAATGAGGGTTTAAGCTGTCCAGAAGGTATAAGCGAGAGCGAATACCATAGACACTTTGAAGCAGAGCAAATAGCAAAGAGGATATCAGTCTTGGTAGAGAAGGGCAGCTACAAATACAAGGACTTTGCAATGCTATTTAGAGCAACTACTAGAAATCACATCTATGAAAAGGCTCTAAATAAATTTGGCATACCCTATTACAATATAGGAAGCAAGGGTTTTTTCAAACAGCAGGAGATCTTAGATATAATAAACGCCTTAAAATCAATAAACAATATAGAAGATAGGATCCCTACTCTAGGATTTTTAAGATCTAATTTTATAGGTCTAGATGATAATATCATATATTATATATTTAATTTTTTAAATAAAGAAGACAAGAGAATATTTGACTCTATAGAAAAACTATTGGGCTGGGAAGGTCTCTCCTTAGATCAAAGGGATAAATTGGAGTCTGCCTTAGAAATATACCTAGAAATTGAAAAGTATAGGGATGTATACGGAATAGTTGATATCTTACAAGACCTATTTGACAGATCCCTCTATATAAATACCACTCTTTTAAAGAAAAATGGAAGGCAAAAATTTGCAAATATATATAAATTCCTAGACTTAGCAAGAGAATATGAAAAGAAACACATTGGTAATCTAATAGATTTTTTAAACTATATAGAGGAAATAAGAGAAAACGATGAAAGTCTTGGAGAAATTGAAAGTGAAAATACAGATGCAGTAAAGATCCTTACCATTCACAAATCCAAGGGTTTGGAATTTCCTGTTGTAGTTATCCCTGAGATGGCAAGTAGGTCTCCAAACTTTTCGAAGAAATTCTTGCTTGACGAAGATATAGGAATATCTCTAGGCTTTGGGAAATCCAATCCTATCTATAATAGAATAAGGGCTATAAAAGTAGAAAAAGAAAAAGAAGAAACTAAAAGGGTGCTCTATGTTGCAATGACAAGAGCAAAGAAAATGCTAATACTTGGCAATCAAGGAAAGAAATCTGGATTTAAAAAGATGATTGAGGACCTATTAGCTGGTCAGGAATACCGACTTATAGATGAAATAGATCTAGAAGGCAGGGAAGGATCTGATGTGAATCTCATATCTAAAGAACTTGCAAATGCTAGCTTTGAAAACAAAAATAAAGACTATAGAGAGGCTGAGAAGATAAGAAGTGAATACCTTCCAAGTCTCTATAAAATAGATTCATACGATAAGGAATTTGGGAATAGGATTAGTATCAGCAAATATATAGTATTTAAAGAATGCAAGAGAAAGTATTTTTTGGAAGAACATTTAAAAATAAAGAATTTAGAAAATCCAAGTGATACAGAAATCCAAATAGAAAAACCTGAATCTCTAGAAGAGGAGAGAGAATCTCTACTTAGTCCTATAGAAAAAGGTCTGATAGTTCATGAGTTTTGCGAAAATTATAGATTAGGCATGGATAAAAAAGAATTGCTTGAAAGGATAGTCCACAAAAATGGTCTTGATTATAGTGAAGAAATATACTCTCTATTGGAAGTGAATATAAATAATTACCTAAAGCACTACTCTGAAGACTATGATCATATATATTTTGAAAAGCCATTTTTTCTTCAACTGGATGGTGCCTATATAAGTGGATATATAGATAAATTAACCATTTCCAATGGAAAAATTAGCATAGAGGATTTTAAAACAAATAAGCTCTACAGGATAAATGATCTAATAGACAAATATACTCCTCAGATCCAACTATATTCATATATTTCAAAAAAGATACTAGCCCTTCCCATTGAATCTGCCAGTATTCTATTTTTAGAAAACGGTGAGAAAGTTGATATTCCAGCAGATGATGCTTGTCTTAAAGAAAACATAGATGAGATTCAAGGATTCATAGACTTTACAAGGGCCAATAGTAAAATGGAGAGTTATGAGAAAACTTCAAACTGTAGGGAATACTGTAAATATAAGAATATATGTGATTTAAAGGAGGAGAGCTGATGGGAGAATATTTAAAGGCTAAATCTGGAAATAGAATATACTACAAATCAGATAAGCTTGAAAGTCCAAAAGCCACAGTTCTCATCAATCATGGATTTGCTGAGCATCTAGGAAGATACGACTATCTAGCTAAAGAATTAAATCAAAGTGGATACAATGTCTATCGATATGATCTGAGAGGCCATGGTAGAAGTGGGAAAAGAAAGGGTCATATAGAGAGCTACAAGGACTTTGTAGATGATTGTAGGGAAATGGTAGATCTGATACAAGCCAATGGAGAAGAAGAGATCTTTATGCTAGGCCATAGCATGGGCGGCTTAGTTACATTTTTATATGGAATTGAATATAAGGATACACTTAAGGGGCAAATCCTATCGGGAGCTGCAGTAGGAAAACTTCCAAGTGTTAGGGGTATAAGGCCTATTCTTCTAAAAATTATAAATGTGTTTTTCTCAAATAGGATGATGGAAAATCCAGTAACTGATGATATATGCTCAGATCCACAGGTGGTTGAGGCCTATAGGGAGGATCCCTTGGTCCTTAAAGAGGCTACAGTTAATTTTTATGTGGAATTTCTCTTAAATGCTGCAAACTATGCCTTGGATCACTTAAAAGAATACAGCTACCCCTGTCTAATCCTTCAGGGTGAAAAAGATAAAATTGTTCCAAAGGAAATCGCAAAAAAATTGCATAGTGAAATCTCATCTAAAGATAAAAAGATAAAAATCTATGAAGATCTCTTTCATGAAATATTAAATGAAAAATCAAAAGATCTTATAATATCTGATATAGTAGACTGGCTAGACAGTAGGATTTAGAAGGACTCTTCCCTTACATCTAGCCTAAGGACAATAAAAAGTGCTATTAGGGTTGACAGGCTAGCGATGCTTATAAGAAGTTGAAATCCACCTCTTTTGTAGAGTATAGGTGCAAGTAGGCTATAAAAAGTTATGGTGATTGCGTTCATGGTATAGATAAGGCTCATGAAAGTCCCTCTTTTTTCAGGGATGAGCTCGGACCCAAATGCTTGATAGGAGGTCCATCCACCATCTAGGCCAAATGTAAATAGCGTGGATAGGAGAACAATGAGTATAGTTGACCTTAGATAGGGCAGGGGTAAGAGTGCCAATAGAACTATCACAAATAACAATTTGGACAATTTTAGCTTGCCAAGCCTATCAGAAAAGCTAGCTGCAAAGATTGAGCCTAGAATTGTTCCTATACCGATTATTGTATATATGAGCCCTACATTTACTTGATCTATACTGAATTCATTGGTCAAGTAAATTCCCAAATAGTTAAGAAAAAGTGTAGGTGCTGTAAGGATCAAAAATACAGATATAAGCATCTTTTTTGCATTTGAGTCTTTAAGTATAGACAAAAATTCACTCTTATTTAAGATAATATCTGGATAAAACTTAGTTTCAGGCAATTTTTTTAGTCCTATTATGCAAATAAAGGCAATAATAGCCATGGGAATATAGATGACACCCAAATGATTAAAAGTGCTGATCAAATATGTAGCTATTACAGGACTAATCAAAATCGATAGGCTAAAGGAAATCCTCAAGATACCAGAAGCCTTGCCCCGGTCTTTATAGGGGATAAATTCTGAAAGATACGATAGATTTGCAGCACTTATTGAAAAATATGCAAATCCTATGAAAATCCTAGCAAAGCCAAATATAAGTGCAGATTTAGATATTGCACCTATTATAGAACCAAGGCTAAAGAAGATTAGGGATAAAGATAGGCTTCTTTTTTTCCCGAATTTATCTGCGAATACACCTAGATAGGGAACAAAGAAACCAACAGCAGAGTATCCAAGGTTTAATAGCATTACCATTCCTTGATCTATTGAAAAATATGTGGCTAAAAATGGGGCCAAGGGTCCTATTATAGCCATTTCAGTTGCGACTATATACTGTATCAAAAAACAAACTAAAAACATAAAGGGTCTATTCATATTGACCTCCAAATAATAGATTTCTTTTAAGTCACTATATCATATATTATATTTGAAAAAAAATCAAAAATATTGTATAATATTCGTGACACGAAATATATAAGGAGATGATTGCTTGGTAAAAAGATTTATTTCATACTACAAACCGCATAAAAAG
This sequence comes from Tissierellaceae bacterium, assembly GCA_029264075.1. Classification (GTDB taxonomy): domain Bacteria; phylum Bacillota; class Clostridia; order Tissierellales; family Tissierellaceae; genus JARICQ01. Next base: position 4,500 of record JARICQ010000051.1, read on the forward strand.
TTATTTTTCATAGATATGTTCTTTGCATTTTTAATATCTATAGCAGATCTTATATTCCCACTATTTACTAGAAGGATGATCAATGAAATTATACCAGAGGGAAGAATGGACCTGCTCTTAACATGGACTATTATAATGCTAGTATTGTTCCTAATAAGGTATGTTAGTTTTTATATAGTATCTTATTGGGGGCATTTGCTTGGAGTTAGGATAGAATACGATATGAGAAAAGATTTATTTACTCACCTTCAAACTCTACCATTTAGCTACTATGATGACAATAAAACAGGTCATATAATGTCTAGGATGGTAAATGACTTGAGAGATATCACAGAGCTTGCCCATCATGGGCCAGAAGATTTGTTTATTTCCATTGTGATGCTTGTAGGGTCTTTTGCAATACTACTGACCATAGAGTGGAGACTTACCCTCATTATATTTGCATTTATTCCCCTTATGGTTATATTTGTAATCTCAAAGAGGAAAAAAATGTCAGAATCTTTTAAAGAGGTAAGGGTGAAGATTGCTGATGTTAACTCTCAGCTTGAAAACAGTATTTCAGGAGTAAGGGTAGCCAAGAGTTTTACAAATGAGGAATATGAAATAGAAAAGTTTAATGAAGGCAACTATGCCTTTAGCACTGCCAGAAAAGATGCCTATAAAGTAATGGCAGAATTTGCATCAGGAATGGGAATTTTGTCAAATATTTTAAATCTAATGGTAATAAGCATAGGAGGTTACTTTGTATATAGCGAAGTAATCAACTTGGGTGATTTATTTAGTTTTACCCTGTATGTGAACTTCTTTATGCAGCCAATTAGAAGGCTGACAAATTTTGCCCAACAATTCCAAGACGGAATGACAGGCTTCCAAAGATTTACTGAAATAATGGATATCAAAAGCGATATAGAAGACAAAGAAGATGCAGTTGATATAAAAGATGTAAGAGGCAAGATAGAGTTTAAGGATGTATCATTTAGTTACAACAATGAAGAGGGAACAGTTTTGACAGATTTAAATATGACTATTGAACCTGGAAAGACCGTTGCCCTAGTTGGACCATCGGGTGCTGGAAAAACTACTCTTTGTCATTTGATTCCTAGGTTTTATGAAATTGAAGAGGGAGCTATCCTCTTAGATGGGATAGACATTAGGGATATAAAGATAGAGAGTCTGAGAAAGAATATAGGCCTTGTCCAGCAGGATGTATTTTTATTTACTGGCACAATTAGAGAAAACATACTCTATGGAAATCCAGAGGCAAGCAATGAAGAAGTAATTGAAGCTGCTAAAAATGCCAGCATACATGACTTCATCATGACTTTGCCAAATGAATATGAGACATATATAGGGGAGAAGGGAATAAGACTTTCTGGAGGACAAAAGCAAAGAATTTCAATATCTAGACTTTTTCTAAAGAATCCACCTATC
>JARICQ010000089.1 GCA_029264075.1 Tissierellaceae bacterium
GTCCAAATCCATCACATTCAGGACATCTTCCAAAGGAACTTTGTCTTGTATAATCAGTTGCAGAGCCCACAGAAGGCTCTCCTATCCTTGAAAATAAGAGTCTAATTAGAGGGTCTATATCCATATAAGTACCAACTGTTGAACGTGAATTGCCACCCAGAGTTCTCTGTTCAACTACTACAACTGGACTTAAGTTTTGCATGAGGTCTGCGTGTGGTCTTTCATATCTTGGCATTTGATTTCTAACATATAGGGGGTAGTTCAAGGTCATCTGCCTTCTACTCTCCCTGGCTAGTGTATCAAAGGCAACTGAACTCTTTCCCGAACCAGAAATACCAGTAAATACAGTTATTTTACCTTTTAATATATTTAAATCTATATTTTTAAGATTGTTTTCTTTGAGACCTCTCAATATAATTTCATCTTTAAACTTTGACAATATTCCCATCCTTTCTACTTTTTAAATTTATAAATTCCAATCACTAGCATATCTTATTTGAAACTTATCGACAAATAATCTTTAGCTATTATTCTCAATTTATCCTTTCACCCCTATACTATAACATATTTTGTAATTTTATCGAATGTCAAAAACTAGGATTCTCGCTTTAATTTCATCTAGAGAAATTTTTATTTCCAATAGACTTATACACTTATCTTTTCTAAAGATGCAAGTTCCAAAAGATAGAAAGCCATTGAATGCATTTATACACTCAATGGCTTAAAATTTGATACGATTATATTAATTTCTTTTAAAGCTATCTTCTAGTAAAACTTTATATTTCTATCAACTTCTTATATTGCTAAATTCCCACTTCATTTACACTTATACTTTTAACTTCTGAAACTTTCTTTCTCCTGGCTCTTCTAATTCTTGAATACAGGAAAAATATTAGCATTCCTGCTAGGGCATTTAAAACTATAGCTCCACCAGGTTTAACATCTAAATAAAAGGAAATAGTTATACCAAGCATCATATATATAACTCCCAATATAATCGAAATTATAAAGGTTTGTTTATAGCTTTTGCTAACTATTAGCGAGGTGGCTACAGGCAATACTATCAGTGAAGTTACCAGCAGTGCTCCTACTATCTTACAAGCTAAGGCTATAGTTATTGCTGAAAAAATTGTAAAGACAGTATTTACTAGCCTTACATTTACACCTGCTAATCTAGCCAAGTTTACATCTACAGCTATATCCAAGAGCCCACCATAAAAAACGATACTGCCGAGTAAAACTATCACAAATATAATAGCAACTACTATGACATCACTTGGGGTTACTGAAGAAATACTACCAAATAAATAGGATTCAAAGGTATTTCCCCCGGGGGCAAAGTCTGAAAGTATGGCAGCAATACCCAGTCCTATACTTAAGGTGATTGCCGTTGCCATATCACCATACTGAGGAAATCTTTCCCTTATAAACTCTATAGAAAAAGCTCCTATAAGACAAGCTGCTATAGTACCTATCATGATCTCTATACCCAATATCAGGCCCATAGCAACACCTGCCAAAGATACATGCGACAAGGCATCTCCTACCATGGAGGTCTTTCTATTTACCATTACTATTCCTATCAATGGAATCATGATAGACAACATAAAGGAGACCATGAGGGTCCTTCTCATAAATTCAAATTGCAACATTTTCTAATCCTCCGCTCTCAAAATTATAAATATTGTGAAGTTCTAGGTTTTCTTTGGCTGAATCAACTTCATGTGTTACCAATATAACTGTTATATTATGTTTTTTATTTAATTTTTCAATTATCTTAAAGAACTGAAATTTACTCTCTTCATCTACTCCTGCCGTTGGTTCGTCCAATATCAAAGCCCTTGGTGAATTGATCATAGCCCTTGAAATAAGGACTCTTTGCTGTAAGCCACCTGAAAGTTCATTGAATGGGGTTTTGATATAGTTTTCCAAGCCCATTTCTATTAAAATTTCCCTGGCTTTTTCCAAGTGCCTTTTCTTAGGAATCTTGAAAAATCCAAAATCATCATATAAATTAAGCACTACAAGCTCCAAACAAGTTATAGGAAATGGAATCTTGTTTACAATATTCATCTGAGGTACATAGCCTACATCACTGAAATCATCTATTTTTTCAATATTTTCTCCAAATAGCTTGATACTTCCTGACTGTGATTTTAACTCGCCCAAGAGGAGCTTTAAAAGCGTGGATTTTCCACTACCATTTTCTCCAACTATAACTACCAATTCACCCTTGCTTATTCTTAGATTTAAATTGTTTATTACTTTTTCTTCTGTATATCCAAAGTTTAAATTGTCAACTACTATACTCTTCATTCAATCACCTCAATGACTCATATATATTTTCTAAATTTGTCCTCATAATATCTATATACTTACTCTCATCGTCTTCTTCAAAAGTCACATATTCCATGGAGGTTAGGGGAACAGACTTTCCTCCCAAATCATAGGCTATGCTGTCTGCATTTTTCTTGTCCATACCTTTTTCATAAAAAATCGTATCGATACTATGAAACTCGCAAAAATCCAATGCCCTTTTAATGGTATTCAGGCTTGGAGACTCCATGCTCGTTAGCTCTTGTAAGGGAAACTGCTTTAGTTCAAAATCTCTAGCCAAATATTCATAAGCATAATGAGTCACAACAAAGTTCCTTGTACTTAAATCTTTGAATTTTCCCTTGTACTCATATTCTAAATCTGTCATAGCCTCTATGGTTTCTAGCCTATTTTTTGCATATTTTCTCTCATGATTTGGATACAAGTCTGAAAGCTCATTTTCTATATCCCTTGCATATTTTTTCCCATTTACTAGAGACAACCATGAGTGGGGGTCATATGTGATACTATCTAAAGAAGAAGTAGAACTCTCTCTGAGAACATCTCTTTCCAATATGTTTCCCCTAGGGTCTAGAAGTTCATAAGAAAGAATTTGTTCAGAGACTCTGTCAGAATAAAATATCCATCTTCCTTTTTCTGGTATTTTATAATATACAGATCCAGATTCGTGTCCCATTTCTATTCCATATACTTCTTCACTTTTTACATCTATGGTACTCTTTTGTTTTACAAGCTTGGCCTTTTGCTCCATGATTTCCTTTCCTTTGTCTATTAGCTCTTCCTCTGATAAATTATCATCATCCTTAAAAAAAGTCACCCTCATAAGGTCCTCATGTGTATGGCCAAACTCTATTGAGTATTTATCCTTCTCAAGATCCAAGGCAACCATATACTGGAAATCTCCAAGTGCAGCCGCTCCCTTGTAGGTTATAAGCTCTATACTCTCTGACAACTTGAGTATTCTTAAGTCTGGTAAACTCTGACTTACTTGGTCTAACCATTTCTCCATATTGGCACCATTTACAATAAGCAAATCTGCTTCAGATAGTCTCTTCATATCTCTAGGAGTTGGTTCCCACAGATGGGGGTCCTTATCCCTAGGCATAAATGATCTCAAGTCCACAGTGTCCTCTGCAATGCTATTCACTATATCGTATACAGGATAGAAAGAAGCGTAAACTAAAGGTTTTCCGCTTCTTTCATCCTCTTCAACACTACATCCTGTCAATAATAGCAATAAAGCAAATAATAAAATGCTATATTTCCTAAGCTTTTTCAACAAAATCACCATCTGTCTATTATCTATTTATTCTGCCGTATAGCTGCTCATATGTTGTGGTTGGCTTTATAAAGGTTGGATACCATCCTTCGCTAGCTAAGATCTCATCCATATCATTTCCATGTCTAACATGGAAATGAGCCATGGTTTCTTCTCCATGCACATGCATCATTACCAAATACTTGTACTCTCCATCTTCATCAGATTCAAAAACAAACCATTCAGAATCAGAATCACCATGTTTTATCATTACAGTTTCTTTGTATTCAAATTCCAATTCGTCTAGTACTTGCCCATCCTTGTCTTCAAATCCATCTAAAAGTGTTACCTTATTTCCTTCAACAACAAAGCCGTCAAAATTGATTTCTCTACCTTCCGTAAAGCTTTCCTTGGCTTCATCAACTGAAATACCTTCGTTTTCTGCTAAATCTTTAAAGGCTTGTTCAAGTTCTTCATCATATGCATAAGCTGCCATGTTATTCCAGCTTCCATTCCAATCTGACAATTGAACCTGATCTTCTTCTACAGTTTCTATTTCTTCATCTTCTTGATCTATTGCTTCTTCTTGATCTATTTCTTCCGCTACTACAGGCTCATTTGAATCAACATCATCTACTTCATCTGTTTGTTGGCAACCTGTAAACATTAATGAAAATGCCATGATTCCTACCACCAATAATCCTAAATACCTTTTTTTGCTAAACACATTATCATCTCCTCATTATTTTTTTACTTTTTACTGTATATAGAATTATAGTCGTAACGATAATCGTTATCAACTCCATTAACTTAAAATATGCTATCCAATAAATCAATCTCGCTTGAGCTGCCTATATTCGGTCGGAGTGTATCCCGTTTCTCTCTTAAAGGCTGTAGAGAATTTGCTTGGATTTTCATAGCCTATCTTTTGTGCTATCTCGATTATTGGATAATCAGTTTTTTCCAAAAGGGTTTTGCTATTATCCATCCTAACCTTTAGAATAAAGCTGTAGACTGTTCTTCCTTCAATCTTTTTAAAGCCCTTTTGCAATTTGTAGGCGCTAATATCAAGCCTTTGAGCTATTTCATCTATAGTTATATGCTTGTCTAGATTATCTATTATTATCTTTTTAGCCTCCGATACTCGGTTTTTTTTGCATCTATGTCTCCTGCATGTTTTTCTATTTAAAGACGGATCTCCATCTGCCCTTACCTTTAATAAACAAGTCAAGTAATTGAACAATTGGCCCTTCATATTGGTATAATCTAAGATACTATCTGTTTTTACATTTTCTATTTCCTTTATTTCACCTATGCATGACTTCATCATATAGGGTGCTTCTTTTATATAGATCTCTCCCCTTCTACATATACAATCTACATAGGAATTGCAGAACAAGTTCTTATTTTTTTTGCATTTTGGATAATGTAAGCTTTTTTTCAAGTTATTTAAATCTACAATATAATATAAAAAATCATGATTTGAAAACTCCATACTAAAGTTTTTATCTGGTCTAAAATATAAAACTTCTGATTTGTTAATGACATTTTTACCCTTGTAATTTATTTCTGTTCTTCCTCTAAGGCACATCCCTATTATCAATAGATCGGTACTAGCAATATCACAAAAGCAAGTCTTATCATTTGTATAGTTGGCCTTACTTATACACACCTCTAAATTTTCGTCTATAAAGAATCTCAGTATCTTGTTTTTATTGCTCTTATCTAATAAATTATATTCATATCCCATAATTCGACTTGTTTTTTCATAATTTAAATTTTTATCGAGTTCTTTAAAATATCCGTCTATTATTTTGCTAGAATTCATATTTACCCTCCTAAATTTTCACAACTCCTTTCCTTTTTATATCTCGCTTTTTTTCCTGCTTAAAAGAAATAGAAAAAACGGTGCTCCTATGACACCAGTTATGATACCTACAGATAATTCAACTGGCTGAAAAACTGTCCTTGCCAGTGTATCTGAAATAACAAGCAAGATTCCTCCAAAGATTGCTGAAAGTGGTATAAGATATCTATAATCTCCTCCAATAACAATCCTTGCTGAATGAGGTGCAACTAATCCTACAAATCCAATTGCACCTGCTGCACTAACTGCACTTCCTGCTAAAACTGAAGAAATGACAATGATCAATACTCTATATAAGCCTATCTTTAAGCCTATACTGCTCGCAACTTCATCACCAAGAGAAAACAAATTCACCCTTGGTGCAAGAAATAGTGCAGCCAATAGACCTACTAGGCTATAGGGAAGCACAGATCTAACTGCAGACCAACTTCTCCCTGACAAACTTCCAATCATCCAAGAATAAGTAACATCTAGCACATCACTATTTAACATCATAATTCCAGATGTAATAGAGTTGAGAAATGCTGAGATTGCTACTCCTGCTAAAACTATATGTACTGTAGATGACCTGCCTGAACTAGGCATAGACAAAGAGTAAATTAACAAAGAAGCAAAAAGAGCACCTAAAAATGATGCTACTGGCAGCAAGAGCAAATAAGATGGCAATACCGTCATCAAAAGAACTGCCATAAATCCAGCCCCTGCATTTACTCCTATAATATTTGGAGATGCCATTGGATTTCTCAATATACCTTGAAGAAGTACTCCAGATACCGCAAGATTCATTCCTACAAGAATTCCAGAGATAATTCTTGGGATTCGAACATTGTTGATAATTTGATGCAAATAACCCTCATCTACTCTTCCGCTTACCGAATCCCAGAATTCAGAAAAAGAAAATTGAGCTGTTCCAATAAATACACAAGAAATCGTCGCCACACAAAGTAAAATAAATGCTACTATTAGTATAGATATTTTTTTCTTTGTAGTTAGCATTTCCTTTTGCCTCTTCATATCAAAACCATCCTCTTGCTTAGTTTTTCTTTATTATAAGGTCTGCAGTTGTATTAAGCATATCCTCAACATTCATTCTATTGGGATTAACTGCAAATGGTAGCATAAATATATCGTCATTCTTTATAGCATCTAATTCAGACCACTTTTCATCTGATTTAATATCAGCTAAGATAGATTTATTTGCATCTTGATCTTTTCCTGGAGCAATAACAAAAATAACATCTGGATTATCTTTAATGATTTGTTCTACATCATAAGAAACATAGGGAGATTTTGATGCATTTGGGAGATTGTCTGGAACAATGTTTTCAATTCCCAATAATATAAGTAGTGCACCGTATCCTGATGATCTTTGAGCACTAGTTATGGTATCTCCTGTTCTTATAATCATTCCTGTTTCATAGCCGCCAATTTCTGATATTTGTTTTTCCAAGTCATTTCCAATTTCCATTATCTGTGACTTATATTCATCTCCTGCATCAGGTTTTCCAAGAAGTTCTCCTACGAATGGCGTTAGGTCAACTATAGAGATTTCTCCAGTTGCATCTGGATCAAAAAAATAAATAGGACAATCTGCAAGCACTAGCTCATTTTCTATGGCTGCATGAAATCGGCTACTCGCAATAATAAAATCAGGTTCAAGCTCATATATCTTTTCTATATTAGGAGATTTTGTCATTCCTACAGATGTAAGGGCCATGCCTTCATCCCGGATTTTATATTCCTCCACCTTGCCAACCGGTGTAACTCCAATATTAAATAGTGCCTCCATTACAGCAGATGTAAGCCCTAGAACTTTTTCCGGATTCTCAGGTATTTCAACAGTTCTTCCTAATTCATCTACAAAAGTATTGGCACCCTCTTCACCTTCAGAAGGCTCGGATACATCCTCTTCTACCAGTTCACTCTCTTCTACTGATGGATCTTCTACTACTGTTTCTCTTTCACAGCCAGTAAACACTCCTATAATCACGACAAAGGACAATATTAAAACTAATATTTTTTTCATTTTGCAATCCCTCTTTCATTTTTATATTTATATTTCAAACCTTTATACTTGACACCCTGGGGTACAATAACACTCCTTCTACATTTTTTAAATTTACATACATGGGCTAAAACATTGTATACTTCCATAATAGATCTTTCTGTTAGTACTTCTTCTGGAGCTCCATCCCTATATATTTCACCATCTTTCATCATGTATACTAGATCTGAAACTTCCATTGCATGATTAATGTCATGGAAGACTGAAATAATAGTTTTGCCATAGCTGGTTTTTAAATCCTTGATCATGGATAAAAACTCTTGCTGGTATTTCAGGTCCATATAGGTCACAGGCTCATCTAAAAGTAGAATGGGTGTATCCTGGGCCAATGTCATTGCAATCCATACTCTTTGCCTCTCACCTCCTGAAAGAGCATTGACTGGACGATTCTTATACTTTGATAGGGACATATATTCCATGGCCCACTCTATTTTTTCCTTGTCCTTGCGACTCACAAGCCAACCTGATTTATGATAGGGTGTTCTTCCCATTGCCACAAGATCATAAACTGAAATAGAGCTTAGTTTTTCTTGAAACTGCGGGAGAAAAGAAAGCTTTCGAGATAGACTTTTGGTTTTGTAGTCTTCAATAGCTTTTCCATCAACAAATACTGTCTTAGGAGCTGATCTTAATATTCCT
>JARICQ010000092.1 GCA_029264075.1 Tissierellaceae bacterium
TGATAGGCTCGGGATATATTACATTGCCCTTTGACTTTGACATCTTGTCATCTTCAAACAGTATCCAACCATGGCCAAATACTTTTTTAGGTAAAGGTAGTTCCATTGCCATCAGTAGGGCTGGCCAAATGATGGTATGAAATCTCACTATCTCTTTTCCAACTAGATGGACATCTGCTGGCCAAAACTCTTCCATCTTGATTCCATCTCCACCATAGCCAAGGCCTGTGATATAGCAGGCTAGGGCGTCTATCCATACATATACTACATGGTCTGGATCGAAGTCTACTTGTATACCCCAGTCAAAGCTGGTACGAGATACGCATAGGTCATCTAGGCCATCCTTTAGGAAGTTGTTTACCATTTCGTTTTTTCTAGACTCTGGCTGGATAAAGCCTGGATTTTCTTCATAGTGTTTTAAGAGCCTATCCCTGTACTTTGAAAGCTTGAAAAAATAAGCTTCTTCTTCTGCTAGGTGTACTGGCCTTCCGCAATCTGGGCATGCTCCGTCTACAAGTTGAGACTCTGCCCAAAAACTTTCACAAGGTGTGCAGTAGTGGCCACTGTAGTCTGATTTATATATTTCACCCTTGTCATAGAGGTCTTTAAATATCTTTTTAACAGTTTCTATATGGTAGTCATCAGTTGTTCTGACAAATTTGTCATAGTCTATATCTAAGGTCTTCCACAGCTCTTTGATATTTTTTACTATTTTGTCTACATATTCTTTTGGACCAAGTCCATTTTTATTTGCCATTTCCTTTATCTTCTGTCCGTGCTCGTCTGATCCTGTGACGAAATAAACATCATAGCCCTGGATCTTTTTAAATTTTTTAAGTGCATCTGCAGCTACAGTTGTATAGGTATGTCCTATGTGCAGATTGTCTGATGGATAATAAATAGGTGTAGTTAAGTAATATTTTTTCACATTATTTCCCCCTCGTATACTATTTATAAGGATCATTTATTAGATCTTTATAAGAGTATTTTAATTTTTTATAATTTATTTTTTAAAAAACAAAAAACTTCATCTCAATATATATCAATATATACAATAGAGACGAAGTTTATCTTCGCGGTACCACTCTAATTTATTTAAATCTCCTGATTTAAATCTCACTAGGTCATTAAAACCATACAATATAACGCTTGTAAGCGTTGCAAGAGAAAATATTCCTTGCAAGACTCCAGGACCATATTCAAATAGAATCAATCGCTGCCTTTCACCATCTACAGCTCTCTAAGGATTGATATCTAGCCTACTCTTCCCTTCTATGCCTTCTATATTTAATTATCTTTTAAAAGATAATTATACTCTATCTAGAAATTTTAGTCAAATATTAGGATATTTAAGTCAAAAGATTAAAAGCTTAAGTATATTTCCTCTCATATCTATGTAAATATTACCATTTTTCTCCAAATTATACAATAGTAATTATATAAAAAGCAACTTTGTGGATTGCTTTTCCACACTATTTTCTAGGACCCTCTATTTAACTGGCGTGTAGGACTTGTTCTCTGGCTGATTATATTAAAGTTTATATTTTCTGAATACTTAGCTCCTTATTTTAAAGTCTAGAAGGCTCTATTTTAGCTATTTGTGGCTTATATCCGAATATTCTGTATATATTGGTGAAAATTTGACAAAGAAAATCTTTATGTTTAGAATACTAGAAGTAGTAAAGATTAATAGGAGGTATGAAATGGAAAACAATAAGATAAGCAATATATCGAAGTTGCAAATTCTTCTAGTTCTTGCTTTAGCAGTACTTTTAACCCTAGGTTTTATGATGACTAAGGGCACAAGTATCATCCTACATTTAGATGAAAGTGTAGAAGAGATAGAGACATCTGCTAGAACGGTTGAAGAATTTCTAGAAGAACAAAAATTAGTATTGGATAAAAAGGGGTACATAAATGTGTCCTTAGATAGGGCTTTAAATGACAATCTACACATCATATTAAAGCAGCCAAAGACCTATACCATATCGCTGGCAGATGCTGAATGGGAGGTAAGGTCAATTTACTCTACGGTTGAGTCGATTTTAACTGATTCAGGAGTGAATTTCACTGCCAAGGACTATTCAAGTCCAGATTTTAAGACTCAAATCTCTGATGGAGAAAAGATCACTCTGTCTCGAGTGCATGAGGAGAGGAAAGTAGTTGAAGAAAAAATTCCTTTTGAAAAAATAGTTAAGAAGAATCCAAAGCTAGAGATTGGTAATTCAAACACAGTTCAAGAAGGAGTAGAGGGAGTCAAGCAAATAGAATCTATTGACAGGTATGTAAATGGAGAATTTGTTAAAAATGAAATTGTAGAAGAGAGAATAATCTCAAAGCCAGTTAGCCAGATAGTAGAAAAGGGTACAAGGGACAGGATAAGGACCTCTAGAGGTGACACTAACTATAGGAAATCAATGGTAATGAATGCTACAGCCTATGATTTATCTTTTGCAAGTTGTGGAAAGAGACCTGGCGATAGGGGATATGGCATCACTGCTTCAGGTACCCAGGCAAGACCAGGTGCAGTAGCAGTAGATCCAAAGGTCATCCCACTTGGAACCAAGCTCTATATTGAAAGTTTAGATGATACTCCAGACTATGGCTTTGCAACAGCAGAGGATACTGGTGGAGCAATCAAGGGAAAGAAAATCGATCTATTCTTCCATTCAGGAACAGATGTAAAAAACTTTGGAAGAAGAAATGTAAAAGTATATATTTTAAAATAGAAACAGATAGACAACTAAAATAGTCTGGTGAAGTTCACCAGACTATTTTTTATGCAAAAGAATATGATAGTTTCTTTTTTATTGCTCTCTTTTATATATTTCAATTAGATACTAGCTATTCACTTTCTACTAGATCATATCTGTATCCAAATATGGTTTCTTTTTTCTTTAAAAGTCCGCCTTCTACAAGTTTTTCAAGTTTGCTTTCAAGGGCGCTTATGGTCATGGTTATATTTCTCTCCCCTTCAATTTCTTTGATTATATCTAGGAATTGAATATTGTCTATGGGAAACTTGTCCTTCAGGATATCTATCCACTCTTCTTCGCTTTCCCTTAGCCTGTTTTTTAGCTCGTCAAATGGATTTTCGCTGTGGGGACTTCCGCTAAAGGCTGCCCTTATCCTTCCAAATATTGTTCGACCCATGGATGCTGATGATATAAATACATCTCCAGTTCTCAGGTAGGGAAGCCTTTTGGTTTCTTCAAAGGTCAAATCCGTCTCCTCTTTGATGGTCTGGATATCTGATGCCCTTACCGTTCTAAAAATGAACTTTGTATTGAGTTGGGCTGTGATTGTTTCATCGAGTAGGGTTGGCCTTTGAGTTGCCAGTATGAGAAAGGCTCCGTACTTTCTACCCTCCTGGGAGATCTCTTTGAGAATTGATTTGGAAGGCGAGTTGTATCCCTTTGGTGCAAAGTTGT